>JAJQAZ010000176.1 GCA_021203545.1 Tannerellaceae bacterium
TGGAACATCCCGGTTTATCGGGGTCCCCTTCGACCAACAAGAAAAAATCCTTAAGTTGATGGCATTGGGTTAAAACCCTGGGCTAGAATCAACAGGGCTTTCAGCCCTTAAAGCGGGATTTTAAATAGTTCCGAAAAGATAAAGTAGTCATTGTTTTCCGGTTCAGGAAAAGTGCAATAAATAACAAACCGGCAAAAACATTCAAATATACATCCTTTAGATCAGATGTATAATAGGGTTTGAAATAGATATAATCCGGACATCCAGGGAAAAACACGTTACTAAGAATAGCACAGATAATACCGGCAAACCCGACTGAAAAAGCGGCCGTAATCCATTTACTATTCTTGTATATAACACAATAATATTCGTACAGGAAATAAAACAATACCAGAATACAAAGAGAGATCGTAAAAATGATCCAATAAGGTATTTGCCATCCCATAATAGAGCCCAGATAAAAATAATGGGTATTGTATGTAGGCTGAAAATAAAACCAGGGAGGCAAAATATCAAAATGGGTATCCATAAAGTAAAAATGGATGATCACTTTGATCAACATATCCACCAGAACCAATCCGGATACGGCAATTATTATATTTCTGCGATTAACTTCCAAAGCTGATTTTTCGCCAAAGATATAAAAAAGGAATTACAAATGAGGAATCTCTAATGTAAAGGAAGTGCCCTCGCCAACTACCGAACTGACCCGGATAGTACCGTTATGTAGCCGGATGATCTTATCTACCAGTGCCATGCCGATGCCGTTTCCCTGTGCATAGCCTTTGTTACTACCCCGGTAAAAGGGGGTAAACAGATTCTCTATATCTTCCGGAGGTAAACCGATACCCGTATCCGCAAAACGAATCACTGTATATTTATCTAAAAAGGCAATGCGTACATGAGAAGTATGGTTGGCGGAAAACTTACAATTATTTTCTATCAGATTCACAAAAGCTGTCCGCAACAGATACTCGTTACCGTTGGCTGTCAGGCAGTTTTCATCGTCTAGTTCCTGTTCAAAAAGCATTTGTACTATATACTCCGGATTGGCCCGGTTTACAACTTCAAATGCATCCAGCAGGATTTCGTCCAGCCGTACCTCTTTCATACTGATCTGTTGCACATCATAACTTGCTTTTGCCAGGTCAAGCATACCGGCAGAAAGCCTCACCAATTTGCGTGAATCAGCTAATATATTTTCAATGGTCTGCTGGTATTCCGCAACCGTACGCTCTTTAAACAATGTAATTTCCAGTTCACCAATCAACGCAGCTAAAGGTGTGCGCAGTTCATGGGAAATATGGCTGACAAACATTTTTTGTGAATCGAAAGATTTTTCTAACCGGTCAAGCATCCGGTTAAATGTAACAGCCAGTTCCCCAATTTCGTCAGACTCATCTGTTACCTCTATCCGGGTATCCAGATTCGAAGCCGTTATTAACTCCACATCGTCCACAATGCGTGCCACCGGCGATAAAGCACCTTTAGCCATCCAGTTACCTACAAAGAAAAGAAGAATAATACCTCCGGCAGCCAGCGCAATCAATACAATCTGCAGGTTATACTGCTTGGCATATCCATATCCGTCGTAAGCCGCAGCCGTAAGTACATAGTCATTTCCTTCATAAGTATAAAGCAAACCAATCGCCTGATACTTTCCCCCGACATAAAATTCTATCTCTTTTTTCTGTATGATATTTTCAATCATCTGCGGAGTCTCTTTAATAATATCAATCTCCATAGCATCATGGTAAAGCAGGTCAAAAGAGGTATTATAAATCGCTACCTCTACCTCATCCAGAAAACTCCGGTTGTTCCTGTAAATTGATTGCATAGTAGCGGCATCCACTTTATTTTTCAGGAAAAGATTGGCTTTGGTAATCGCTTCCCGTTTCAGTCCGATGTAAAATTCTTTTTCCCTGTTATCCTCGGTAGCAACATACACAATCACCAGAAAAAGAATAAACAACAGAGCCGATGCCGCCGTATAATTAAGGGTTAAACGGGTACGTATTTTCATGGCTGCGAAGTAAATATAAATCCCATACCGGGTTTGGTATGGATCAGTTTAACATCAAAATCACGGTCTATCTTCTTCCGCAGATAATTAATATATACATCTATGAAGTTGGTTCCCGTATCAAAATGGGTATCCCATACTTTTTCGGCAATCTCGGTGCGGGTCAATACACGCTCCGGATGATTGAGCATATATTCCAACAGATTAAATTCTTTAGGGGTCAGTTTAATCTGTATCCCGGCACGGCTTACGGTTTTGGTAGATATATTCATTTCCAGATCCGCATACACCAAAACATCCGTAGTAATCTCCCGGGCGGCATGTTGTTTCCGTTTCAGCAATACCTTTATACGGGCTGTCAGCTCCCGGAAATCAAAAGGTTTCACCATATAATCATCAGCTCCGGCATCAAATCCGTCCAGTTTATCATCTGTAGTACCCAATGCGGTAAGCATCAGAATAGGCATTCCAGGATTCAACTGGCGGATAACGCGGGCCAACTCAAAACCATTCATTTTAGGAAGGATCACATCTGATATAACCAGATCATACGAACCGGCTTTCGCCAGACGCGCCCCCATCTCACCATCGAATGCCACTGTTACCAGATAACCACACTCTTCCAGGCCACGTTTTAATAATTCGGCAACCCGTTGTTCATCCTCAACTACCAGAATTTGTGTCATAACCAGCAAGTTTTATTTACAAAAGTAGAGATTCAATTGACAATTGACAACCAGCAGTTGACAATTTTAGATTTTATAATGGAATTCTAATCTGCTCTCAAACATTTACAGGCAGAAGAAGGGAAAAAACAGATTTTTTTTACCGCCCCGTCCAGGGGCAGTAGAGTTCAGCCCGGGGCAAAGTGAGCGTTGCGAACGCCACCCCGGGTAAGATATACATACCAACGTGCGCCCTGCAAGGGCAGTCCTGAAACGTTACCCGTTCCAAAGATATTTCTCATTATATTCAATCTCATATTCCTTTAGGAAAAGGATATATTCTTCCCTGAAAGACATCTTTCTATGATGCTGCTCCTGATTTTTAATATATTTTACCGTTTTACTGTGTACAGAGGGACTAACCGAAAAAGCACCATATCCACTTTGCCATGCAAAACGACAGTAAAACGGATCAACTGTTTTAATCCATCTGCTACTGTTACGTTTGATTTCTTCTACCAATTTGGCTAAAGATATATTTTTTGAAACAACACATAAAATGTGAATGTGATCAGTCGTACCGCCTATCTGAATGGGAATGGATTCGTTTTTGTTTAGGATAGCACCGATATAACTATACAACCGGTATGTATCGGATTTACGAATGGGGGAACTGATATCTTTAATATGAAAGATAATGTGGGTATACAGTTTGGTTAGTGAATGTGACATACGATTTAAAGGCTTTAAGTTTATGAGGTAAATATAGTTATAATAGTTGATATTTCAAAGGATTGCCCTTGCAGGGCGCAAAAGTTGCGGATGATATTTATCCCGGGGTGACGTTCACATTGTTCACTCTGCCCCGGGCTGAACTCTACTGCCCCATTCGGGGCGGTAAAACATATTTTATACCTGAAACAATAAAGTCTCTTTCTATTTACTCCAATAAAAAAACCGGGAGAAATAAGGCTACCTTACTCTCCCGGTTAATAAACCATCTTAATACAAAATACCTGCTATGTTATTTAAAATAATAGGATAATCCGATTGCCGGCATGTAAGCTGTTGCATTATAATGCCCGGAGAACACTGCTCCGGAAAGATCATCTGTATACGAACCATTACGCCCAAAGCCAGTAACGTATGTAAAGGCAAAATCTATACCTAAATTAGGTAAAGGACGGAACGTACAACCGGTGGTAATGCCCCATTTATTCATACTGGGAGTTTCCGGATTCAGATATTCTTCTTTTACCGGCGACTGATCAAAATAAGCTCCCAAACGGAAATCAAACCGGCTGGTTGCATTAAATTGAGTTCCTAAACGGTAGATCCGTGAGTTTTTATAATTTTTGGTGGCATCAATATTATACCCTCCGGCTAACACTTCTTCAGTAAATGCAATTTTTAACACATCATATGCGCCCCAACCAACAAATTGCACTTCACCGGATACCAGCCATTTTTCATTCGCTTTATAAGTAAGTCCTATATTTAAATTGGAAGGTAATGGCAAAGATGCATCAAAAGTACCTTTATCCAAAGGAGGAACTGTAATTCCATCCTGTCCCATAGATTGTAAGATAGGATTTACCTTCTCTGCCATTGCTTTATATTCTAATTCATTCACATAATTCAATTCGGCATTACCTTCAGGTACATGCATATCAACTCTTGAACGATAGGAAACACCAACAGTAAATTGTTTTGTTATATCAAACATAACTCCAATATTATATCCCACCTTTACTGTTGTATTGCCGGAAAGTGTTGCTGATGCCGCCGGAGTATCTTTATATTTATTAGCAAAATCCGTAACACCCGGTACATAATTTTCTAAAACTTTTAAACCTTCTAATTTTCCTGCCGGAACTAATGCACGGCTCAAAGAAAAATCACCAAACATTATCATCAAGCCAGCACCCACACTTACACGGTCCAGAAAACGATAGGAAACTGTCGGTTGAATAGAAAACGCTTTCAATGAAATATCCTGTACCAAACCGGCTCCATCCCAATTTTTCCCCCAGTTAATAGCACTACCATAAGGATTGTTTAGACTAATACCAGCCGATAAATTATCATATATTTTAAATCCGGCATACACATACATTGGTGTACTCGGATCATTGTTCGCTTTTAACTTAGTATCTCCACCAATGGGTCTGTATTTAAATCTGTAAAAATTCCGGTCACTCCGGCAGATATTTCTACCTGATTCTCTATAAAACCCAATCCAGCCGGGTTAAAGTGCATGCTTTCAGCTCCTAATTTCATAGCTGCTCCCACATGTCCCATACCCGCCTGTTTAGTACTCTGTGCATTCACCTGGTATCCTTCTGCGGAAACAGTCATGCATATTAACATACAAATACAAACAGTAGCAATTACTTTCTTCATAAAAATTATATTAGTTAATCTGTTTTTATCTAAATATATTTCATAAAACGGTGGCAAAGATATAAACTTTTCTTAAAAACATGCACACCACGCATCTTTTTGTGCAATTTTTATCAAAAACCAGCACAATTCACAGAAATGTGAGTAACATCTGCGGAGTTATTACACTTAAATTTTTTCGCTGGCTTTCGCTGGCGCAGATTTAAATCTGCGCCTAAACCAGCAGACAGTATCCTGAAATAAGTTGACTTCCTGATCATGTCAACTTATTTCAGAATGTTATTAAACCGATTCTATCTCTACCGGTTTGATTTATATCTAAGGAAAATACTGACTCCGGGATACACCTCAAATCTTCTCTGATTTACTTCCCAAAAAGTTTCGTACATGAATGCACAGACTTACGTACGTAACTGT
>JAJQAZ010000137.1 GCA_021203545.1 Tannerellaceae bacterium
TCTCTATTTAATGGGTATTCATTTGTTTGTCGGATCACAGATCCTAATACTCGTTTGTCGGGGATTACAAATCCCCTCTGACCAAAAGCTGGAGCTTCACAAATTCTTAGCGACGTAGCGAAGATACTACGCCGAACAATAAATTATATCAAACCAAAGTGCTTCAATGCATTGAATATACCATCATCATCTACGGAATCGGTAACATAATCCGCTACTTCTTTTACTTCGTCCTCAGCATTGCCCATGGCTATTCCGGTACCTGCAAATGAGAGCATTTCCAGATCGTTTCCACCATCACCAAAGGCCATGATCTCATCTACAGAAAGCCCATAATATTCCAATACTTTCTGAATACCAATCCGTTTACTACCTCCAGGGGGTACAACATCCGTAAACAGGGGTGACCAACGGGTGGAAGCACATCCGGGTATTATCTTCATGATTCTTTCTTCCTGTCCTTCATCAAAAAAAGAGATCAATTGAAAGACATCTCCTGTTACTTCCCTCAAAGGACGTTGAGGAGGTTCAGGGAAATTAAGCAGATTCAGAACTTCGGCTACTGTATCGTTTTTATAATTCAGATACATGGCAGATTCCTGCACAAAGATACAGGGGAAATCTTCCACCTTTTCCTGATACGAAAGCAGTGCCTCCAAATCCTCCTGTGGAATAGCATGTTTATAAATAACTTCATCTTTCCCGGCAAAACAGTAACTGCCGTTCAAAGTTACATATCCGTCAAACTGTAGTGATCCGAGATTATTAATTGCCATCAGATGACGGCCTGTAGCAATAAAGAGTTTAATATCTTTTTCTCTTACTAATTCAATTGCTTTCACAGTGGATTCAGGAACCTGATGAGTATTAAAACTGACCAACGTCCCATCAATATCAAAAAAATTGCCTTTATCATACTAACCTAAACAATTATATAAATACCTGAATAAAAAAATAGGGCTTATGGTTAGAGGGGATTTGCAATCCTTTACTAATGATTATAAGGATTTATAACCAGTAATGCTCAAAAGATTGTAAGCTATTCTCTATACACATTTTATTCAGGCCGTAGGCCTATCCTATCTTAGGCCCCAGCAACGCTGGGGTTCAGGTGATAAAGAAAATAGTTCGCTCCGGAGGAGCAGCATAGTATAAAAAGAACCGGAGGTAACCCTATTATTTAAGTTTATATATGACTATGCTGGGCTTCCAGCCCGAAATACCTACTCTGTTCTCCACCCCCAGCGTTGCTGGGGGCTAAGGTATATTACCCTCTACGAGGGTGAAGAGATATGTGTAGAGAATAGCTTATAATCTTCCTACTACCACTGATTACAAATGGAACACCCCTGTTTATCGGGATCCCCTCCGTCCACAACATTTGTTCCTGACTACTTTACTGACACATTTCCCGGATGATGTCAATCAGTTCTCCTCCCAGAGCTTCGGCATCTGCCATGGTAGAGGCTTCGGCATAGATACGGATAATCGGTTCCGTATTACTTTTCCGCAAGTGTACCCACTTATCCGGAAAATCTATTTTAACACCATCAATATCTGTTATATCGTAAGCTGCGAATTTTTCCTTTACTTTTTCCAATATCGCATCCACATTAATATCAGGAGTCAGCTCCACTTTTTGTTTTGATATAAAATAAGGAGGATAAGAGGCTCTTAATTCGCTAACCTTCATCCCTTTTTTAGCCAGATGAGTCAGGAACAGCCCTATACCTACCAATGCATCCCGTCCGTAATGGCTGGCCGGGTAAATTACTCCACCATTGCCTTCACCACCTATTACGGCATTTGTTTCTTTCATTTTGGCTACGACATTTACTTCACCTACAGCAGCAGCATTATATTCGCACCCATGTGCACGGGTTACATCCCGGAGGGCACGGCTCGAACTCAGATTACTAACCGTATTACCCGGTGTATGGCTCAATACATAATCGCTCACTGCAACCAGGGTATATTCTTCGCCAAACATATCACCATTTTCACAAATCACAGCCAGACGGTCTACATCAGGGTCTACAACAAATCCAACATCCGCTTTAGCCTGTGTCATCAAACCGGAAATCTCCGTCAGATGCTCGGGAAGTGGTTCCGGATTGTGTGCAAAATTACCGTGAGGCGCACAATGTAACTTAAAAATTTCTTTTACTCCCAACGCTGAAAGCAAATCGGGAAGAATAATACCTCCTACCGAATTAACACAGTCGATAGCAACTCTGAAACCGGCAGCCCTGATGGCGTCCACATCTACCAGTTCCAGATTGAGTACACTCTGTATGTGTTTATTGTTATACGAATTATCTTCTGTTACTTTACCCAGATTGTCAACATCTGCAAAAACAAAATCACCGGCTTCTGCAATTTCCAGTATTGCCTGTCCTTCTGCTGCATCCAGGAATTCTCCCTTTTCGTTCAACAACTTCAGGGCATTCCATTGCTTCGGATTATGACTCGCTGTCAGGATAATTCCTCCGCAGGCATTTTCCTGTGTTACTGCAAATTCGGTAGTGGGTGTTGTTGCCAGATCAATATCCACAACATCAAATCCCATACCGGTTAATGTACCCAGTACAATCTGTTTTACCATAGGACCGGAAATACGCGCATCCCGTCCTACTACAATTTTGTTTGTTGTTGAAGTTGTGTTTTTTCTGATAAATGTAGCATAGGCTGCTACAAACCTGACTATAGCCAATGGGTTTAAGCCATCTTCCGGATGGCCCCCTATGGTACCACGGATTCCGGAAATAGATTTAATTAATGTCATAAGAAACGAATAAGTTTATTAAATATTTAGTCTCTCCATACATACTTGACCCGCTCAAAATACATAGGTGTATAATATGAGCTTGCATACGTACTTCCTATCTGGAAAGGAACAATCAACGATACTTCCGCACCATCACCAACAAATTGCAAAGGGACATTTAAACCCTCCGACAAAAAATATTGCTGATAATCATCATTGTTTGTCATTACATTATAAGTAAACTCAAAAGGATACGTTCCGGCCGAAAAATTCTCGAAAGGGATAGAATCCTGCAATGACATATAGCACTCTACCCTACACAAAATTTTAGTTTCACCTTCTACCGCTCTTTTTTTTATCGCCCGGTTTTATTATACGTAAATAAAGCCCATTCAGATTCACATATTCTTTTTCTTTAAATACGCTATCTTTCGGAAAATCATTTAAAATAATAAAATCGTTCTCACTGATCAACTTGTTTATCGCATCTCTCTGATCATTCAGGTAATCTGTATATGATTTTGTTTTACTACAGGAGAATCCCATAATAACAGCTACAGTCAACAGTACGACGTACAATCCTCTCTTCATAAACTTTTCTTGCACTAATTAATTTTTCATGACAAAAGTAAAGAAACTCTGCCATATGTTCGATATAAATTTCTCTTATTTAGTAATTAAATTCTTTTAATCCCTGTTCAAATACATCGATTGCCTCCTGCATAGAACCATAAAACTCGCCACCCGATGCATTTTTATGTCCTCCTCCATTAAAATAGCAGGAAGCAAATTCGTTGCAGGGGAAATCGCCTACCGATCGCAGGGATACTTTGATATAATCGGGATCTTCCCGCAGAAAAACTGAAAACTGAACATCCGCTATACTCAAGGGTAAATTTACAAACCCTTCGGTATCACCGGAATGATACTGGAAACGGTTTAGTTCTTCCTGGCTCAAAGTAAGCAGTGCAGCCTGCTTTTCCGGATAGGTTTTCATCTTCTCATACAATACATATCCCATTAACCGTAACCGCGATTCAGAAGATACATGATTTACTTTCCGGTATATTTCATCTTTATCAATTCCTTTCCGGATCAGTTCGCTGATGATTATATACGTTTCCGGCTTATTGGAATTATAGGTGAACGAACCGGTATCAGTCATCATACCTGTATAAATACATTCCGCAGCCTTTTTGTTCATCAGGTTAAACATCCCTATACGGCAAATAAACCGGAAGATCATTTCGCTGGTTGAAGAAAATTCGGGATAGGAGATCACCACACGGCAAAAATCAGCCGGATTCAGGTGATGATCAATCATTACTTTCCTACCTTCTGCTGCTATGACTGCCGGTGCCAGTTTATCAATCCGTTTGGGTTCATTAAAGTCAAGACAGAAGATGACATCTGCCTCCTGCAATAGTTGCTCTGCAAATTCGGGATACTTTTCGTAGATAATAATCTCTTTTACTCCGGGCATCCATTTATAAAAAGCAGGAAAATCGTTAGGTACTACTATATTTACATTTTCTTTTCCATAAGCTGTCAGAAAATGATATAAACCGAGGGACGATCCCAACGCATCTCCGTCCGGAGATACATGCGTTACAATTACAAATTTTTCGCCTTTCTCAACGTATGTCCTGGCTTTTTGAATAAGTTCTTCGTGAATGATTTTAGTAATCATATTTTCTTTTCATTTCAGTTACCAAAGGTAGAACTTTTTTGAAGACTGAACCTATTCTGTTTCCGGAAATATTCAATTAATCCAATCAAATTAAATAACCGGCTATTACTTCCCCACGGGAAAGCCTTATCAATACATGTCCGCTCTCTATCCGGCTAAAACGATCTGTGATTTCACAGAGTGAATGTAGTAACCATTCTACTCCCTGTTGTAAAAAATGACAGCCGGGTACCCACTCCGGTAAAACCATCCAAATCAGCGACACCGGTAACAGAAACGTAATCAGCAAAGAGACCGGTATAGCCGTAAAAATAAATAACAGTGTAGTATAACCAAAGTAATAGATAGAAAGTAAAGTAACACCTGCCTGTGCAGCACAGGCTATAGTTATCCACGTAACAGGAATCGAAAACAGAGGATTTTTAGTTTGTAAAGGAATTTTCAGGAGAGGTTCCAGGTAAAGAATAAAAAACACAGCTATAAAACTAAGCTGAAAACCAATATCAAAGAGGTAAAGAGGCCTGACTACCAGCATACAAAAAGCAGCCGCAGCCAGGGTGTTATAGCCATCTGTATGTTTTACCCATTCCCGGCCTGTAAGGTATAGGCTTATCATGCATCCGGCCCTGACTGCAGAGGGAGTATATCCGGTAAGTAGTACGTATGCCCATATCAGGCATAGACTCAACAAATAAATAAGAAAAGAGAGTTTATGTTTCAACGGAAACAGCGCGAACACAAAAGATAGAAATCCGTAAGCAATGGCTACATGCATACCACTCACTGCCAGTATATGGGCAGTACCGGTCAGGGCAAACCTGTTTCGTACCTCTTTGGGTAATGCCTGCCGGTATCCCAGTGTAATAGTAGCAAGCACAGCTTTCTGATCGTCGGGCACAGCCAGTTTCTCTATAGAGCTTAATGCTTTATCCCGTATATTTTCAGCCTGCAGGAATACACCTGCCGGTAAAAGATTTATTTCCTGCCGTTTCTGATGCAAACAAGTAAATTGAACTGATAAAAAAAGTAACAACAATACTAAATGGATTCCCCAGATAGCACGCCCGGAAAATAAACTCTTACCGGATTGTTTTCCGGCAGAATACCATGAAAACAGGATACCTGTTAATGAGAAAATCAGGAATAGAACAGAATAGGGTTCAATTTGGCAGGAGGTCTGCAACAGGATACCTGTTATCCAGACCAGCAAAGGCCGGACCATTGGCCGCTTTAACAGCATTTTCAGCATAATAGTCAGATTTGGATTTCTAATTATTTGTTTTTTGTTTTTTCCCTATGTTCGGCGTAGCATCCTCGCTACGTCGTGTATAAAAGTGAGGCTCAAGCCTCACGTGAAGCAAGAGTTACTGGTCTAAGGGGATTTGTAATCCCCGCCTGTAGAGTATAAGGATTTATAATCCGCTTTCATATACCAAAGTTCCGGTTTAACTGGTATGTATTTGCTTTTCGGATCACAGATCCTAATACTCACTTGTCGGGGATTACAAATCCCCTCCGACCAAAATAAGATGCTATACCAAACGATTGATTTGCCAATCCCTACTACCTCTATCAAAGGTTTTTCAATTCATGGATTGTTTGGTATGGATCAGAGGCTTTGAATACAAAACTACCGGTTACCAGAATATCCGCTCCGGCTGTTAGTAACCGTTTGCCGGTTTTCATATTCACACCACCGTCTACCTGAATTAAGGTATTTACACCTCTCTTTTCGATCATTTCTTTCATCCGGGCAGTCTTTTCTACAGAATGTTCAATAAACTTCTGTCCGCCAAAACCCGGATTGACAGTCATAAGCAGTACCATATCCAGATCCGGCAGAATATCTTCCAGTAAAGAGATTGGTGTATGTGGATTCAGTGTTACACCGGCTTTCATACCTGCTTCTTTAATGGCATATACCGTACGGTGCAGATGTGTACAGGCTTCGTAATGTACGTTCATCACATACGCCCCCGACTCTGCTACCTGGGAAATGAATTTCTGTGGCTCTACGATCATTAGATGCACATCCATGGGTTTACGGCAAACCGTACGGATATCATTCAATACAGGAAATCCAAACGAAATATTAGGAACAAACACCCCATCCATAATATCCAGATGCAGCCAGTCGGCCTCACTGTGATTAATCATTTCTATCTCATCCTGCAGATGTAAGAAATCCGCAGCCAGCAACGAGGGAGCAATCAGATGTTTCATACAATAAACTATAAACCTTTTCTGCAAAGGTACACAAAAAATAGCATGTAAACTGCTTCTTTCAAAGGCTAACTAAGGATTGATGCCGCTTTATCATTTTCCGCATATTCAATACAGCATAATGCATCCGCCCTAATGCGGTATTGATACTTACATCTGTCAGTTGGGCAATTTCCTTAAAAGTAAGTCCTTTATAATACCGCATTTTTATAATCTCCTGTTGTGTTTCAGGCAAAAACCGAATCATTCTGCGCACATTCAGATAAATTTGCTGCTGCACAATTTTCTCTTCTATTGTCTCTTCCGAAAACCCGGGAATATTGAGAACATCCTGCGGAAGACTATCTGTTGATATAGAAGGGATATCACTTTCGTGACGAAAATAATCTGTCATGCAATTGTGTGCTATCCGGGTAATCCAGTGAAGAAACCTTCCGGATTCTTTATATTTACCGGAACGAACAGTTACCATTACTTTTATCAGGGTATCATGAAAAATATCTTCTGCCTGCTCTTTATTGCGGAGGATATGAAAGATGTAAGAAAGTAGCCCGGGACCATACCTCTTTACAAGGATCTCAAAAGCGGAGTTCTTTCCTTCGTTCTGAAATTGAAGGATTAATTCCTCGTCTGTTAAAAATTGAAGGTTTTCCATATTTTACAATTTGGGTTTAAGTACTGCCAAAAAAATTGTTTACCAAGCGTTTATTAAAAGCAAATATAAAATTTACGTCCGAGAAAAGCAAGTAATTTCTTTATTTTGTAAATAAAAATCCCCTACTCTCATAAAGTGAGGATAGGGGATAATTTATTGCGTTATAAAATAACTTCTTAAAACTTATATCCAAATGTCAGTGCAATACGTGAAGTATTAGTTTTCAAAGAGGCAGATTGTGAAAGTACATCATATTGCGGATCATCGAAAAAGACACTGGAGAAAGCATATGCATTTTCTTTTTGCTGACGATATACATAGGCCATATCCATATAGAAATTAGGAGTAAACCGATAACCAAACCCAACAGACGCCGAATAGGCACCTTTATCAACAGAGTAATTTACAAGAGTGCCTGCCGGAAGAATTTCTTTTAACTCATTATCCTGCAGATAACTTTTCGCTGAACTACTTTGCCAATATCCTCCTGCGCGTAAAGCAAACTGAGGGGTTATTTTATATTCTGCTCCAATTTTCAAAGTATTTACACTACGGAAATAATTTCTTATATCATCATTTACTAAATAATCTCTACCATCCACATCATGAAAACGACTATTCTGAAAATTAGACAATTCATAATCCACACTAATCAATCCATTCGTTCCTAGAATCGCAGCCGCACTAAAAATCCATCTATCAGGAGTACGAAATTTATAATCAGCAACTCCTACCGGAGTTTCATCTGAATACGCTGGATCATTAGGATATTCTGTAATATTCCGGGCTTTTGCTGTAGCATGAAAAGAATCAGTTAATTTATACCAGGTTGGAGAGTTATAAGCAACTCCCAAACGCAGAAAATCTGTTGGGCGAACTATAATACCCACATTTACATTTACTCCACTTCCATCTGTAGATAAAGCATTATCCCATTCTAAATAATTACCAGCTCCAAAATCTTCATCATAATAAGTTCTTACACGATAATTAAGATCTGTTACCCCTAAAGTTGCACCAATAAAAAAGACATTAGAGATATTAGTCGCAAAACTAAAATTATACTGGTCTATTCCACCATGTTCCTGAACTTCCAGATTTGCTTTATCTATACCAAATGGTACCCATTTATCCTCATTATTAGTAAAACCCATAAAGGAATCCCAACCATAATCCTCTACAAAACCTATCATACCTGTTCGTACACCTAACACAGACATCCAGGGTAAGCCTACATTATTAGCATAAGGATCTTTTACATTAAAATCTCCAGGAGATGCATAAGGTTCTAATAACTCTGTGTAAGCACCAATATAGTCAGATAGAGAAGTTGACGGGTTTCCACTCATTTTATAACGACGATTAAAATTCTTAAGCTTGTTGTATGAGAACCCTACATTCCAGCTAACAAGACCGTCATCATTCCCGGTAGGGAAATAACCTACGTATGCAAAATTGTCCAGATTGAATCTGGTTTTAGTCATATCTGCCTGAGAACTCAGCCAGTTTGTGTTTGTATTAAAGATATTGAGACTTACCGTACCAACTACCTCCGAACTTCTATAAATACCCAATCCCGCAGGATTTGTACTCATCACAGAAACATCACCGCCTAATGCGCCAAACGCTCCACCCATACTCAGGTAGCGGGCTGTACCGTTTATATCTGTCTGTGATAATTTATAAGCATCCATTTGGCCTTGTGCCTGTAGAGAGCCAACTCCCATTATGCATCCGGCAATAATCAAACCAGCTATTTTCTTCATTGTTTCTCTTTTTTCTGAAAATTAGATTTAAATAAGGGTACGAAATTCGTACCCTTATTTGTAACATTCTATCTATTTATATAGTTTTTGTATGTTTATCTGCGGCCACCACCTGAAGAACGGCTACTTCCACCTCCTCCGGATGAACGGCTTGAGCCGGCCGAAGAAGACGAACGGCTACTTGAACCGCTGCTGTATGAACCGGAAGAGCGGCTACTTGAACTACTGCTACTTCTGGATGGTGTATAACTATTATTAGAGTTACTTCTTGAAGTTGTTCCTGATGAAGATACTCCCGAGCGATTGGAACTACGGCTACTATTGCTGTTGCCAGTAGTTGCATTGCTGTTACTACGGGTTGAAGATGATGAAGAGACCCGTGTGCGGCTTGAGCCGGTTGATGTGGATGCATTTGCATTCTCACGCGTACTGCTACCACTTCTTACAGAACTGCTATTAGTATTTCCTGATGTACGACTACTGGTACGGGATGATGAAGTACCGGAGTTTACAGCTTCAGAGCGTGTACGGCTGCTACTTGTACCACTGCTTCTTAAAGAAGAACTGTTACCACGCCCTGCCACAGAAGAACTTCCTGTACGGGAACTTGTTCTGGCTAATGTAGCATTTCTGCCACCGGAATAGCGGTAGGATGGTCTGTGAGCATAGGACCCGCCATAATAAGGACGATGATAATGACCATACCAGCCACCATAATAGTGAGGATAGTGCCAGTGTGAGTAATACCATGGGCTATAATAACCGGCATAGAAGCCGCCCCATCCCCATGACCATCCAAAACCCCAACGGGGTCCATACCAGGATGAATAATACCAAGGATCGTACCAACCGCCATAATACCAGGGATCATACCAACCTCTTCCATATCCCATATTAACATTTACAGTAACATTGGAGTAACCATTTGAATAATCGGTATCATATCCATAGGCATAATACCCATCACTCAGTTGAAGTTCAACCTGGTCGGCTCCTGCTATTGTTATTTTACTGGGTGAATGATAACGGATAATACGTTCGGTATATTCTGTATCCGATCTGCGTTCGTTTTGCAATACAGTTACTTCTCCGTCTTCCACGTATGCATATTCTTCATCGTAAGATGGAGTATAACGGCGGTTGTATTCGTCAACATCACGCTGGGCTGCTGCTTTTGTATCAGAAGCATACGCCAATACTACCGGAGTTTCAACCGGTTCATCTTCCACAATTGTCTCAGACCGGTAAGTCTGAACTGATTTTTTTTCTTCAACCTGTTCTTTTTTATTGTTCTTACCGGAAGAGAAATAGACATCATCAAAAAATACATCCTGAGCTGATATGGTAACAGCTACCAGAAGCATTGCACCTGCTGATGTTAATTTTAGGAGTTTCATAATTTGTTTCTCCTCTCTAAATTATTTACACTAACTATTTATTTCTTTGACTCCGGTTTCCATATAAGGGTTTAATGCTTTATTATTTATTAAGAATACATTTGATTCCCTATATAACCACAAAAATAAGATTTTCCCTTTATCTGCCAAATATTTACAGACTCTTTAACTATCGTATGTGTGTTGTTAAGAGTCTTCATCCAATAAGATGTTTACCCATTGCAGAACGCTGCACTCTGATTTATTAAAAAATCTGTATGGAAAGTTCCGTGCGCTTCTTTCAAAAGATCCGTGCACTTCTTCGCAAAGATCCGTGCGGATCTTTTTTGACTTCTGTGCGGAAGTTTGAGTAGAAGTATTATATTTGCAGTTCGTTTATCCTTCCCCTTCTTTTTTCTTCTTAAGGTTTTTTTACAAAACCCCTTTATCTTTAATTTCGTATATAATGTATAGGCGTGTTTCAAGCTTGTTGCACACCTTATTGGAAAACGGCATCAGAAGCGGGATAGAGTGTTGATTAGTTTGTTGCTTAAAATTAGTTAAAAACAAGAGGGTATTTTAGATGTTTTACCTCTTTCTGTTCGGCGGATTGTAGATCAGCTATTTTCCTGATCATCCTCATCTTTTTGGTAAGCTGCCTGTAAGGGGAAGGGGTCTACATTATAGACTTTTACTTTTGTTCCTTCTTTAACACACAAAAGGCTTTGTACGTTTAATTGTTGGTTGTTGAAGTCAAAGACCAGTGCTGGGTTAAAATGCTGGCCATTTACACGGACTTCAAAGTGCAGGTGGTCGGTAGAAGCCCGTCCGGTTTGTCCGGTTGTAGCAATAGGCTGTCCGGCCTGTACACGATCTCCAACTTTAACCATGTTTTGGGTATTGTGGCTGTATAAGGTTTCCAAACCATTGTAATGGCGGATTACAATAACATTTCCATATGTGGAGTTTCTTTTTGACATACGTACAATGCCGTCAAAAGCAGCCAATACCGTATCACGGCGGGAGACTTTCAGGTCTACTCCGGTATGGCGTACCCGCTTGCCGGCGTATTCCGAGATCAGTTTAGCACCCGGCAATGGAAAAGAATATTCTTCCTGGCGTAAACGGTATAAATCAATTACCAGTTTATTATCGTTTGCAAATAACTTTGGATCAGGCAAGCTAAATTCGTGATAATCCGCTGGCCTGAAGTTATCTGTAATATCTATCTGCTGGGTATTAAAATCATCTTCTTCGCCTAACAATATGCCGGTCAGATTATCCAGCAGGGGCTCCGGTAATTCAAACGGGACCTCCGGAAATGCTCCGTAAGAAAGCGGATAACTCACTTTCGCCTGGGCTTTATTCTGAACGATTTGACAATTAGTTAGAAATATCAAAAACGGTATTGCAAGTACGTAAAATACTTTATTCTTCATTATATTTTGTTTGTTTTACCCAGCAAAGGTACGGAAAAATGCCCTTTTTAACAAATAAAGGTCTATTTAGGATTACATCTTTTCACATTTGAGCCCGTAACTTTACTGCTTCACCACTAAACATTTTATTTTTTTTATACTATATTTGCTTCCCGTATAACGTAAAATCACGTGAAAGACACATTACGTGAGAAACACATTAAATAATTTAATTCTTAGTATGAAAGTATTCAAAGTTACCTTAACCCTTTTCTTATGCCTGCTTTTGTTACCTGGTTGTAAGCAGGGCGAAAAGGAAACCCGGGTATTGAAGCTGGCCCATGGCCTCTCTCCTACCCATTCCGTCCATCAGGGATTAGTATTCATGAATAAACGATTAGAGGAACTGTCCGGAGGAAAAATGTCACTGGATATTTATCCTTCTTCTCAATTAGGATCAGAAAGCCAATGCATTGAGTTACTTCAGGTAGGTAGCCTCGACATTACCAAGGTGTCTTCTGCCTCTCTGGAAGGATTTGTTGACCTGTTCAAAGTATTTGGTCTTCCTTACGTAATGGAATCCCGCGAACAGTATTTTAAAGTGTTGGATGGTCCGATCGGTGATGAACTGCTTACTGTTACCGAACCTTACTGGTTCCGGGGCCTGGCCTATTTTGATGCGGGTGCACGTAGTTTTTATACAACCGGCCGTGCCATTCATAAACCGGAAGATTTGAAAGGTTTGAAGATTCGTGTACAACAAAGTCCGATTGCGATGGAAATGATGGCTGCCTTTGGGGGCTCGGCTGCTCCGGTAGACTGGGGAGAATTATATACAGCTTTGCAAAGTAATGTAGTGGATGGTGCTGAAAATAACACCCCTTCTATTACTACAGCGTTTCACCACGAAGTTGCTAAATATTTTATTGTGAACGAACACACCATGTGTCCGGACGTTATTATTATTAGTAGTGCTACCTGGGAAAAACTAAACGAACAGGAACGGGCCTGGTTACAACAGGCTGCAACGGATGCGACTATTCACCAACGCAAATTGTGGGAAGAGCAGGAAAAAGAATCCCTGCAGGAAATCAAAGATAAAGGAATTGAAATTATCTATCCGGATAAAAAACCTTTTATTGAGGCCGCACAACCAATGATTGAAAAATATAAACAGAATCCTGTTTACCGTGATCTAATAGAGAAAATACAGAATACATTATGAGAAAATTAATTGATAAAACATTAGCCAACACACTTGTTGCTTTAATGGGAATTCTTGTGATAGATGTACTCTGGCAGGTTATCAGCCGTTATATCATGTCATCGCCCAGTATGTTTACAGACGAACTGGCCGGTTTCCTGCTGATCTGGGTAGGTCTGTTGGGTGCGGCGTATGTAGCCGGATTAAACGAGCATCTTGCAATTGATATATTGTTGCAGCGGTTGTCTCCCTCCAAAAAATATAAATTACAACTATTTATATTCGCCCTGATCTTTATATTTGCAATTGCGGTACTGGTTGTAGGAGGAACATGGCTGGTTTGCACCCGCTTCTACCTGAATGTAACCTCAGCAGCCCTGCAGGTAAATCTGGGATATGTATATCTGGTACTGCCCCTGAGTGGAGTTCTTACAGCTTATTATACTGTAGACAACTCGATTAAGTTAACCCAAACCTACAAACAATCTACAGACAACTAATTATGGACTATACAGGAATATTTGTACTTATATTCAGCTTTTTCACGCTGTTGGTTATTGGTGCACCCGTGGCATACAGTATCGGTATATCCGGGATTCTCACCATGCTTGTGAATATTGATATGCTTCCGGCCTTTACAACCTATGCGATGCGCATGGCATCGGGTCTGAACAGTTTTGCGCTGCTTGCCATTCCTTTCTTCATTCTGGCAGGAAATATTATGAATAGCGGAGGGATTGCCTTGCGATTGATTGATTTTGCCAAGGTTCTTGTCGGGCGATTGCCCGGAGGATTGGCTGTTGTAAATGTTGTAGCCAATATGCTTTTCGGAGCTATCAGTGGTTCAGCGGCGGCTTCTGCTTCTGCGATCGGTAGTATTATGACTCCGGAAATGAAAAAAGCAGGCTATGATCCTCATTTCAGTGCCGCGGTCAATATTTCATCTGCAACAACGGGGTTAACAATCCCACCGAGTAATGTACTGATCGTATTCTCGCTGGCCAGTGGTGGTGTATCCGTAGTGGCTCTGTTTATGGCAGGTTATTTACCGGGTATTCTAACAGGGTTAGCGATTATTATTGTTGCTGCCGTAATTGCTTCCCGTAATAAATATCCGGTAGGTGAATCTATTATCTTTTCGGATGCCGTTACCAAATTTTTCCGTGCTATCCCGAGTTTAATGTTGTTAGTAATCGTAATCGGTGGTATCCTGTTTGGCTGGTTTACGGCAACAGAGGCTTCTGTGATTGCTGTACTATACGCATTAGTTCTGGCTTTTATATATAAGGAGTTAACTATTAAACAATTACCGAAGGTATTGCTGGATTCTGCAAAGACAACCGCTATCGTTATGCTATTGATTGCTACCTGTACAGGGCTTTCATGGATCATGAGTTACGAGAATATTCCTCAAACAGTAAGTGCTACCCTGTTAAGTATCAGTGACAATAAATATGTGATCCTGATTATTATCAATATCATTTTATTAGTCGTAGGTATTTTTATGGATATGACTCCGGCTGTATTGATCTTTACTCCGATCTTCTTACCAATTGCCACTCAGCAGTTGGGCATGGACCCGATTCACTTCGGTATTATGATGGTATTGAACCTGTGTGTAGGACTTTGTACTCCACCTGTGGGTTCGGTATTATTTATCGGGTGTAGTATGGCTGGTGTACGGATTGAGAATGTAATTAAACCATTGGTTCCCATGTTCATTACCATGTTAGTAGTTCTGTTCCTGGTAGCTTTCATACCTGATATTTCATTACTTATTCCAAGACTGTTTGGACTATGATAAAATAAAAAAGCACACAGATGACATAGATAAGAGAGATGACCACATATTATGTATTTATATCATCTATCTAAAAGTGTGTTATCTGTGTGTTTTTTAGTTATCCACAAACCCATGGTAAAGAAAGCCAGAAGTACAGGGATTAATTGTAGTATTTTGAGTTGCTTCATATTATATATCAATTAAAAGTAATTTAGTTCCGGGTTAAAGGGAGTTATAATTTTATGTTCGGCGTAGCGTCCTCGCTACGTCGCTAAAATCTTGTGAAGCTCCAGCTTCACGTGAGGCAGGAGCCTCACTCTTATCAACGACGTAGCGAGGACGCTACGCCGAACTTAGGAACTTAGTTCCAATGATTTCGCTTACTTTTTGAAATCGTTTGGGAAGTAGATAGGATTGATTACCTGATTTTCTTTCAAACGTATCCAGGTACGGAATCCACGTTCGCCCTCTTTCAGTTCAATTACACGGGCACCATTTCCACCGGGTAAACCATTATAAACGGTATTGCCTCCGGTAAATCGTCCATAACATAGTAACATACCTTTCCATAAAGCTACATAATCATTCACATGATCGTGACCTACAAAGGTAGCCATTACATCTTTCCCTTCCAGAAAAGCGGTAAACAGTCCGGTATTTAATCCAGGAGAACACGCTTTTCCCAGCCGTGAACCAATCAAAAGTGTCGTTTCATCACAGGCAGCCTGGTTATACTCAGGAAAGGGAATATGAAAAAGGCTAAAGCCGGCAGGGGATCTCCTCCGTTTTTACGCGTATAATTACGGCTGTTAGTGGTATACCAGTTGATCTGGTCCTGTTTTACCCAATCGTATCCTTTTATACCTTCCAGAGTAGAATAGGCGTGGCTATCTATGCAATACAATAAGGCCGCCTCGTTTTCCCCCTCTGTATCCATTACCGGAAGAATAAAATTGGTTACTCCGCTCAAAGCAGTCACTTCGTCTGTTAGGTTTCCGGGAAATGTTTTCAGGTAGTCCAGAATCTCCTTGCGGGTCATATCAAACTTATCGTCGTGATTACCTAATACAACACCAAAAGGGATATTCCGGTCAACAACAGGTTTCAAAGCTGCTGTAAAAGCTTCCCGGCCCGGCTTCTCAAAAATCACATCGCCGGTATAAATAACAAAATCCGGTTTTTCAGCATCCAATACTTCATTCATACATACAATTGCTTCTTCCGAATCCGGATTTCCCGGAACATAATGAATATCCGTAAACTGAACAATTTTGAATGTTTTGTCCGCTCTAAATCTCAATTCATTTTTCTGTGCAGCAAGAGAGGAAAATATTCCTCCTGCCACAATAACCATACATAGTAAATATACTCTTTTATTCATCCTGTAAATATTTATTTTTAATCTGTTAAGACACAGATTTAAATCCGCGCCAGCAAAAATTCGCACCAGCAAAAGACCCATAATCCCCCCTTTAGGGGGTTAGGGGGTTACCCACCAGGGTTTATCCGTAGTACGGTCGGCACCGCCAAACTGCGACTTCAGGGCAGCTTCCACATTGGCGGTATTGTTATTATACTCATCCTGCGGATACATCCACCTGAAAGGTATAACAGTACGTTCAGGAACCCGGAGTTCCGGATAACCGGTACGAAGATAATCATAGAATCGACTCCACATACCTCCCTGCAGGAAAGAAGGCAAATATTTTTGCATAATAATCCGTTCAATCTTCTCTTCCATAGTCAAGGCAGAAGAATAAGCCACCAGATGACCCTGTAGATATTGTTCTGCCGCTATCTGCGATAAAAATCCTTCTACTGCCGGAACATGGGTTGCATAAAAATCAAAAGAAGCTTTCACCGCCGATTCATATAACTCTTTGTCATTTCCTGTAATCCAGCCGCGCACAATCCCTTCGGCCAAAATCAACTGTTGTTCCGTATAACCTAATAATATCATCGGTTCATTAACCGGATTCTGATAGTAACGGGTTGCCGGTTTGGAACAAAGTCCCTGGCCTGCTTTTATATTCACCTGGCTATAAGCCACTGCCGGGTCACCCCCATCGTAACCGGAAAAATCATTTACCGGCAAGCCCTGCTTCCCGGCCTCTGGTGTTTGGGTAGCGATAGCAAACAACCGGGGATCTTCACGGAGCCGGAAAGCAGCGATATAGGTAGAATCCATATAACGTCCGGAACCAAAATCACTGTCATTAAAATAGATATACCGGTTATCCTGCTGGTCCAGAAAAACCAACTGGCCATTATCAGCCGTACCTGTCATCAGGGGTTCATTCTCTGCTACTTTCTTAAAGGCGGCCGCAACAGTTATATTACCTACTTTTGTTTTATTGGAAAGAGTTATCAATACCTTCAGCCGGTAGGCGTTAATCAGCCGGCGCCATTTTAACAGATCACCGTTATAGATGATATCTCCACTAATCAGGCTGTTATTATCTTTCAGTAACGAGTTGGCTTCGTCCAGATCATTCAACACCTTTTCCAACACACTTTCCTGCGTATCATAACGGGGTTGGTAAATCGCCTCTGTCTCCGCTTTTAACGCTTCACTACACGGTATATCACCAAACTGCATAGTGAGCGAATAAAAATAGTGTGCCTGAAAGAACAGGGCCAATGCTTCGTAGGCATTCTCGTTGCTTTTAGTCGCCTCTTCTCTCATTTTGACAGTATTCCGTAACCGGTTATAATAATCAAAGCTACCACGGTTCCATTTAAATACCTGCTCGGTACTTTCGCCGGAAGTCAGTACCATCATCTTTCCGGCCAGGCAGGGCCCGGCTTTGGATTCGCTGAACGCGGCATAGGATAAATTGGTCAATAACAAAGCCGGACTGGTTTCCGTTGGATTATTCGGATCCATATTCATCTCTTCCAGATTTATACACGAAGTGTAACTGACCAAAATGGCAATAATTGCCAGCAAACTGTAAATATACCTATTCATTTTTTCTGCATTTAAAATTTAACGGTAGCACTTATCCCCACATAACGGGCAGACGGGTCCTGTAAATCGCCATCACTGGATCCGAAATCAGGATCGAGGTAAGGCATCTTTTTCAAAACCGCAAGGTTATTTGCGAACACAGTTAATTCCAATCCTTTAATCACATTCGAATTCAAATGCGGAGCCACATCATAGCTAACCGATATTCTTCTTAGCTTTACAAACGAACGGTTAAAAGTATTCGCAAATATTTTATTTTCGCTGGTTGTTACAACGGCCCGGTAGGGATAGTTTTGGGCCCAGGTCTGAATATCTACTGCCGTTTCATTCTTTTTATACGTACGGGTATCGGAAGTAATATTCCCATTTACATCATAGGTAACCTCTCCCCCGGTGATATTCACTCCACCGGGTACATAAACAGCCTGTCACCCATTATCATATTCTTCCTGGCGGTACATCGTTGATTTGGGATGTTTACCTCCCCACCACATTTTCTGATGCGTGGTAGAGATTAATGTTCCTCCGATAGCTCCGTCAATATCTACACTTACCTGAACTTTACGGATATTAAAATTATTCTGTAAACCAAACCGCACATCCGGATCTGCGTTTCCTACTTTTGTTTTAAACGCATTGTAAGAAGGTAAACCACTATTTGCATCCAGAATCAGTTGTCCATCCGGAGTTTTTGCCCACTCCGTAGCATATATAGCATCTGCGCGGTCTCCTTTTTTCAGATCTCCATATTTATCCTGCCCTCCGTAAATTTCTGTCAGTTTACGGATATTACTACTCCAATTGGTTGAAACATCCCAACTGAAATTCCTATTTCTTACCGGATTGGCCGAAACGATCAGTTCTATTCCATTCGTTGTGTATTTATTGCCGTTTACAAAACGGTAAGGAAAACCGGAAGCTACGGAAACCGGAAGTTTAATAATGCTATTCTCGTCCAGCATCCGGTAATAAGTAAAATCAACTCCCAGACGATTGTTCAGGAAAGAGGTAGATAAACCGATTTCGAAAGAGGTTGTTTTCTGAGGAAGAATATCCGGATTTACCAAAGCTGTAATTGTTCCGTCGCCGGTAGGATCTGCTACTGGATTGGGATAAGTTACCGAAGGGGTACTTCCATAGATCAACCCGTTGGAATAAGTAGCCAGCAACGCATATGGGTCCAGATCACTCGATACCTGTGCCCATGCTCCGTTTAATTTTAAATAATCCATCCATTTCGGTAAAGTAAGATATTCCGAAACCATAGTACTGGCTGAAACAGAAGGATAGAAATAAGAGTTATTGGCAGATGAAAGGGTCGACGACCAGTCATTACGCCCTGTAAAGGTAAGGAATAAGGCATCAAATAAATCAACATTTACAGATCCGTAAATACTCTCAATTGCTTTTTCGTTCAGTGAATTAGATGCACTTACCGGATTCAGGCTATTTCCCATATTAAATACTTTGGCAACTATTAAACCGTCCGTAGACTGGTTATCCTGCCGGATCTGACGATAGAAAACCGAACTACCGGCATTAACCGTAAACGCAAAATCCTTACTAAAAGCCTGGGTATAAGTAGCCAGTACATCGGCATTAATATCCAGTTTATCCGTATGCCAGGCTTTATAATCACCGTTTCTTGAGTCTCCGTAGTTCATATACGATTTAGGAACTTTCATATCTTCCGACTGGTTTTCCAGGCGTCCGGCCGCACGTCCCTGCAAAGTCAGCCCGGGTAACACATCCCAGTTCAGTTTTACCTGTCCGTTGGTGGTGTTTCTATCATGCATCTGAGTCAGTTCATAAGCGGCAAAATAAGGATTGTTATACCATGCGTAATTATAATTTGCCTGCCGGGTTCCTTCGGAGTCCGGACGGTACATATGGTTTTTCAATTCTTTTCCGTTTACATCATTTCCCATCCATAGCATAATGGTATACATATGGTTTTTAGGTCCGTAACCGTAACGCGGATAATTGGGCGAGTAAACTTTATTATAAGATAAATTAGAGGTCAGTGTAACGGTATTGCTTAAGTGGTACATACTGTTAAAGTTCAACCCTCCGGTATATACGGCCGTATTGGGCACCTGTCCACGCTGGTGTGAAAAATCACCATTAAATGTATAAGAAGCCTTTTTCGTTTTATTGGCTACCGAGAAGGTTGTTTTTGTGATCACTCCCATACGCAGGAAGTCTTTCAGATTATCATGTGCCTGCCACAAAATAGGTACCCGCTCATATACTGAGCGGTCGTCGTAAATGGTTCCGGATACATCTCCCCACCAGGGAATTACTTCGCCTGTATTCTTATTACGGATCGGGCTATTCCACTGGGCGATCTTTTGCCCTTCAAAACGAGGCCCCCAGGTCATATCGCCGTCCGAGATACCTCCGTCGGCACCGTCCCAGAATTCATATTTCCCATTCGATCCCGAACCAAATTCCGACTGGGTTTGCGGATATACGGTAAACCCGGCAGAAACCATACTGGTAACTCCGGCTTTGACAACCAACCCCTCTTTTTGCGCCATTTTAGTGGTAATCAGGATCGCTCCGTCTTTACCCCGGGAGCCATATAAGGCTGCTGCGGCAGTACCTTTCAATACATTGATACTTTCAATATTCTCGGGTGATACATCAAACAGGTCGGACTCTACCGGTACCCCGTCGATAACCATTAAAGGAGTTTTTCCACGTAATGTAAAATTGGGTTTCTGGAAAAGCCCGGTCGGATTATCCACTGCCAGTCCGGCCACCTGTCCGGAAAGAGCATTTCCTACATTGATTGTTCCCGGTTGTTCCAATGCCCCGGTACTTACCTGCTGGGTGGTATATCCCAGTTTTTTCTTTTATTGTTTAATACCTATCGCTGTTACAACAACTTCATCAATTGCTTTTACATCGTCCGATAAAACAACGTTAATTACTCTGTCATTTCCTACAACACGCTCCTGCGGTTCGTATCCCAGATAGGAATAAACCAGTGTAGCGCCGCGTGGAACTTCCAGTTCATACTCACCATCAAAGTTAGTAACCGTTCCGACCGACGTTTCTTTTACAACTATAGTAGCCCCGATAATGGGTCCTTCCTTATCGGTTACTACTCCTGTTACCTTTACATTTTGGGCAAAAGCAACTCCTGTGCAGATAAACCAACTGCACAAACATACAAACCATTTGTTTCTCATATACTGTTAAAAATGTTATTAAGGGAAGAGCGAATAAGTGTGCCTGCTTTTTTAATAAAGATCTTTCAGATGTACGTTCTCAAAAATAGCCAGCAAAACGGTCGCGTCTTTTTTGTTTTTCTGTAGTGCCTCTTCAAACGTTTCGCTGTCCGAGTCTACAGCTGCCAGGGCTATTTTCAGTACCTGTGCAAACTCCCGGGCCGCTTCTTCGTTTGTAATCTGTTTGTTCTTTAAACTTTTATTCAGTTCTTTTTCTATCGAACGGACTGCATTGTATATCCCGGGTTTACGGATTACTGTTCTGCGGGCAGGATCGCCGGGTACTACTTCCTCTTTTACAACAAATAGCTCCATAAAAGAATCATATAACCAGGCTACTTCTTTTCCGAACTTATGACCTCCAGTCTGTGCCAGTTCTTCCGGAGAAGGTTGTACTATAGCCGAATAAAACTCCCAGCTTTTTTCTGCAACCGTTACCATTTCCCCTTTCTCTTTGTTTCCTTTTTCTTTCTCTCCATCTATATTTACAGATACTCCGGCAGAGGCTGCGAACAGGGGTAAAAAAGAAATACTTACCAATAAAATACTGAGATTCTTTTTCATAGGAATAAAATATTTATTATCGCTTTTTGTTTCTATTCACGCTGCAAAGAAAGGAGTATTATATTACAATTTTAAGACAGGCTTATTATATTTGAATTTTATATTTATATTTGTCAATTATAGATAATATGTATAGACAGAAGAACTAAAAGATAAATTTCAAATGGCTTATGAAAAAAATAGTTTATCTCTTAACCCTGCTTGTTATTCTCGGCAGTTGTAACAATTCCTCTAAACAGCCCACAAGGTATGGCGAAAAACCATTGAATCTGAAAAAACTTAACTTTGACATACATATGTAAGGGTTCTTTCCCCAAGAACGTATAATCGGAACATCTCCTCTTGTATTTATCGTAGAACCGGGTAAGGAAGCCAAAAACAATCAGAAAGCACAGGCTGATGGAGTACATTACGATGAGGTATATATTGTACGCCAGGTTGTCCGCGACGAAACCCCTAAGAATGGTACCCTATACCATTATCACACCCCTGCTTCATACAGCAGCTTACCGGGTCAATACAAACTGGCCACATTCGGCGACTATTATTTCGACAGATTAAATATGACTACTACCAGCGATGACGAACTTATTATGGTATCAGCCTCCCGCAGAGAAGTAAACAGCGAAACAGCCAAAGAACTGTATTACGAACTGGCACGTACCTATGGCGAACCGGAACGGGCACGGGTTACCTACCAGGGCTTACAGGAATGCGAGATTTTTACATGGGAAAAGAAAGACAGGATTATTAAATACCACTGGACACTTTCCACCCTATTCGAGAAAAACGATCTCCGCGACCTACATTTATCTATCATCCGGAAAGACGAACTGGAAGCCGCATATCCTCTTCTGCAACTTTCGGAAGTTTAATGGATTTGCTAAACCGGCTACTCTTCCGGCTATATAGGGAAATAAAAAAACCGGCTGTATCCAGTATCAGGACAGCCGGTTTATTTCTACCAAACTAAATTACGCAACCTTTATTTTTCTTTGGGATACATGGAACGGGCGATGCCCATTTCGAGGCCTCTTAATTCGGCGAGTCCTCTGAGGCGGCCGATACAGGAGTATCCCGGGTTGGTTTTCTTTTTCAGATCGTCTATCATCTGGTGGCCGTGGTCGGGACGCATGGCGATTGAGCAGCCACGGCGTTGTTGTAATTCAAATAGGGCTTTCATTACGCCATACATATCAACATCGCCTTCCAGGTGATTGGCTTCGTAGAAGTTTCCTTCTTCGTCGCGCTGGGTACTACGGAAGTGTACGAAGTCTATCCGCTTACCAAAGCGTTCCATGATTCCTGCCAGATCGTTATCGCTGCGTACACCGAATGAACCTGTACACAGGCACAGGCCGTTGCTTTGGTTGGGAACTTCTTCAATCAGGCGGGCAAAATCGGCCTCAGTACTCAGGATACGGGGTAAGCCCAGTATGGAGTACGGGGGATCGTCCGGGTGGATTACCATGCGTACCCCGGCTTCGTCCGCAACCGGGGTGATCTCGCGCAGGAAGTAAACCAAATTCGCACGTAGTTTTTCCGCATCTATCTCTTTGTACCGTTCCAGTTCGGCGCGGAATTGTTCTATGGTAAAACTTTCTTCCGATCCCGGCAATCCGGCAATCATATTACGGGTAAGTAGATGCCGTTCCGCATCGTCCATTTGTTCGTAACATGCTTTTGCTTTCGCTTTTTCCTCTTCCGTATATTCCTGCTCTGCTGCCGGACGTTGCAGGATAAACAGGTCGAATGCCATAAAAGCTGCCCGTTCAAAGCGTAACGCTTTCGAACCGTCGGGCATAGTATAAGCTAAATCCGTACGGGTCCAGTCCAAAACCGGCATAAAGTTGTAAGTTACTGTTTTAATACCGGCTTTTCCCAGGTTGCGGATACTCTCTTTATAAGTCTCTATATACTTTTGAAAATCTCCTGTCTGGTTTTTTATATATTCGTGTACGGGCACACTTTCCACTACACTCCAGCGTAATCCGGCCGCTTCGACCATTTCTTTCCGTTTCAGGATCTCCTCCATTGTCCATACCTCCCCATTCGGGATATGGTGCAGCGCTGTTACTACACCTGTAGCACCTGCCTGGCAAATATCCGCCAGACTAACCGGATCATCCGGTCCGTACCAGCGCCATGTTTGTTCACATAAAAACATATTTCTTTTTTTTAGTAGTTATCATTCGCTATGCTCATTAGGAGTCATCACTCGCTTCACTCGTTAGTAGTTATCAGCTACTTCGTAGCTTAGTAGTTAAGTAGTAAGATTTATTTCTTTTTATTCCTGACTACTAAGGAGCGTTAGCGACTGCTGACTCCTGAGTGAGCCATGCGAACGGTGACTCCTAACGACCGAAGGGAGTGATAACTACTTTATTTTATATTGAAAACGCATCAAATCCGCCGTCTACGGGGATTACTGTTCCGGTTACAAAGGCGGAAGCATCGCTGGCCAGCCATTGCAGGGTTCCTAATAGTTCTTCGGCTTCACCCAGACGTCCGAATGGGGTATGAGCCACGATTGTTTTGCAACGGTCGGTTGGTGTACCGTCCGGATTGCTCATCAGGGCGCGGTTCTGGTCGGTCAGGAAGAATCCGGGTGCAATTGCATTAACCCGTAGTCCTTCACCGAATTTAGTAGCCAGTTCGCCTGCCATATATTGGGTAAAGTTACTTACCGCAGCTTTGGCACATCCATATCCTACCACACGGGTAAGCGGACGCAATGCCGATTCGGAGGAGATATTAATGATACATCCTTTTTTCTGTTTTACCATCGTTTCAGCAAATACAACCGTAGGCATAACCGTACCAAACAGGTTTAGATCCACCACTTTGCGGAATGCTTCGATATCCAGGTCAAAAATAGTTTTGTCCGGTGGGATGGTTGCTCCGGCCATATTACCTCCGGCCAGATTTACCAGTACGTCAATTGTACCATAGGCGTCTACAATATCCTGACGGTTCTTTTCGAGTTGTTCTTTCTGTAGCACATCACAGTACAGGAACAGAGCTTCGCCACCTTCTGTACGGATCTCGTCCGCCACCTGTTTTCCTGCTTCTTCATTCCGGTCAAGGATTACAATTTTCGCACCTTCGCGGGCCAGATGCTTAGCCATACAGGCTCCCAGTATCCCGCTTCCGCCTGTCAGCAGAATTACTTTACCTTCTACACTAAATAGTTGATTCATGTTCTTAGATATAATTATTATAATATGGAATATTCTCTTTGATCAGGATATCGATCGGCATATAGTTTACTTTCTCTATTTTTTCTTTCAGTACCAAATGCCGGAACAAAGCTTTAATACTATGTAATCCCTGTACCTCCGGACGTTGTGCCAGCAAATGGGTAATCAGGCCACTCTGCAGGTATTTTACGTTGGGTTCCAACACATCATACCCGATCAGTTTCATATGTTGTCCCAATGGATTCTCCTGCAGGTAATCGCAAATCAGTCCGGCACGCGAATTGAAAATAATACCCCGTTCTATCTGCCTGTTGGCTTTGAGGAACGAATCGATCAGTTGTTTATTATTATCATCATCGTCCGCATGCAATAACAGGGTAACCAGTCTTCCGGTATGCCCGGTACCTTCCAGATAAGTACGGAATCCCTCCTCACGGTTAGACACCTGGGTGGAGGAAAATTCTCCTTTCCGGATAAAACGGAAGAGTGCAATATCTTCGTCGATACGTATTTGATCACCCATTAACCGGCCGGCCATATAACCGGAGTCGAACGAATGGGTTCCATAGTAAGCCAGACAGTCTGTATCTTTCAGTTGAGCATCAATAAAAACATAAGGAATTTCATTCTCATCCAGTTTCCGTGTCAGCTCCAGTACACTTTCTTTTATCAGGGTAGCAATCACGACTCCCTGGCAATCTTTTTTCAGTATTTTCGGGATCAGGTTATCGAATGTACTTTTGTCGTACTGGTCGAAACAGAGCCTTTCTACCTCCACGTTATAACTGAACAGGTCCTCCTCCGCCCGGTTGATCCCTTCATTAATAGCTTCCCAATATTCGCCGGGAGCATATTGGGGAGTAACCGTTATAAAACGGTACCTTTTCTTTAATGCCAGCGAACGGGCTATAAGGTTGGGATGATAATCGATCTCTTTCAGTACTTTATCTACCTTCTCCCGTGCCTCTATCGAAACTTTGCCACGGTTATGCAACACACGGTCTACCGTACCGGTAGAAACACCCGCCATAGCCGCAATATCTTTAATTCTGTATGTCTTACTCATAAGCTGAAATATTAGTTCGCCAACAATCGTGTGTCCGAACACACCGCAAATATAAAGGAAAATATATTATCAGCAAAAATAAAGAAAAGAATCTTTAAGAGGAAGGTAATATCCGTTTCATTTTTTTCACCTGGTAAAAGATTCCTTGTTCAAACGGAGTCCACAGGCAAGCAGGTTGTCCGCATTTTTTTTAATGCATTGTTGGTAAAAGTATTGCAGGTAAAAAACATGGAATAGTGTCCTTTAGCTTCATAAAAACGGTGATATTTACCATATTCTACTGTGGATTGTACTGGGATAACCTGCCCCTCTTCATCTTTTTTCAGGTAAGATTGTATATATTCTACCAATTGCTCATACTGTCCGGCAGACAAGGTGAGTTTCCTGCTATCTTCATCCTCATACATACTTCTATACCAACTCAAATGGTATACGGATTCTCCCAAACCGGTTACGGCCTGTAAAGCGGTACGTACCGATAGATCAGCCCAGGTTGGGGTATTGAGGTAAAAGTCTTTGTTTCCCCACCCTATCGCTACATAGCGGAACGAGTAAGATATTCCGGGATCGTCTTTGGCAAAAACGTCTTTCCAGTCTACCTGTTGTGTCCGTACAGGCAGTACCAAATCAGTATGTACACCATTTCCCCAAATGTATATTTCTACAGGATTTTCCGGAGTAAGCTGTTCTGCCTTTACAGGAATTACAGAGCCCAGCAGAGCTATGATGCCATATAAAAGGATTGCACCCAGGATACTTAGCAAAATCCAACCTAAAGACTTTATATATATTATTATAACATCCATTATCTACACAGATCCAACCAGAGGCAAAAGTATATATAAAAAACTATTTGTTTCCATTATACGGGTATTATTTACATTTTGTTGTTAATCCTGGATTTGTACTAATATGTAACTTTTCCGGAGGAAGATTTTTAGAGAGCCGGGAAGGTGTTTTAGTGCCAAAAACAAGGTGTTTTGACAGGAAAAAGTACCTTTTTGGAAGTAAAAACAAGGTATTTTCTGTGGAAAAGGACCGGTGCTTTAAAAAAAAGGACCCATGCTTTGTTCCAAAAGGGCCCATGCTTTACCTGAAAAGGGCCGGTGCTTTTCGGTAAAGGATCATTTTTTCTATATGCAAGCTACTTTTTGTCTCTTTTTTATGCTGGTTGCTTCCGGAAAATAGTTCTGGTCAAAGTAACAGAATGCTGCTATTTTTGCTTTCCGGTCTACAGGTTTGGAAATCGCTGCCTATGCTTTTGATTTTCTACTTTCCTTTTGTAAGCGGAAACGAATAGCGGGCTACAATCTGAAAAAGTTTAACTGCCGGAGAAGGGATTATTTATCACCTCGCTATATATATGTCCGGAATATGCGACTCTCCCGAAGTTTGAATATCAAAATGACAGTTTGATTTTAAATAACAGATTTTGTTCTTTCGTTCAGTGTAGTGTTTTCGCCAATATCGCGTGCTTAAGGGGATTTGTCCCCGGACTTGATTGGGATTGATGCTATTTTTATTTTGGACGGAGGGGATTTGTAATCCCCGACTAATGAGTATTAGGATCTGTGATCCGATAAATAAATACCGGTTAAATTTTAATTAAGGTATATGAAAGCGGATTAAAAATCCTTATACTCACCAGACGGGGATTACAAATCCCCTTCGACCAGTCTTCGCTACGTCGCTAATATCTTGTGAAGCTCCAGCTTCATGTGAGGCAGGAGCCTCACCTTTACCAACGACGTAGCGAAGACGCTACGCCGAACAAGGGGTGCTTTTTAATAACCTGTCTCCAACCCCGGGCTATCATCATCAGCTACCGCCACCCAGGGCTTTGTATAGGTTTACTATGGCTTGTAGGCGGTTGTACTGTTCGTTGACTTCGGTCAGGCGGGCACTTAGCAGGGATTGCTGGGCGGTGAGGATTTCGAGGTATGAGGCGTCGCCGGTACGAAACAGGGCTTGCGTGTATACGACGGCTTTTTCCAGTTCTTCTATTTGTGCGTTGTATTCTATGATTCTTTCGTTGGAGGCTTCAAACTGATAGAGGGCATCGCTTACTTCCTGTCCGGCGGTGAGCAGGGCCTGGTTGAAACTGATCAGGGCCTCTTCCTGTTGTGCTTTGGCTATCCGCAGATTGGCGATGTTGGCTCCCCGGTTGAATAAGGGCTGGGTGAGCGAAGCTACTGCCGAAAGAACCATTTTCCCCGGATTCGTTACCGCTGTTCCCGCGGAGTTAATCCAGCCTAATGTTCCACTTAAGGTGAGTTGCGGATAGAAGGCAGACCGTGCCTGGTTGGTTGCATAATAAGCACTTGCCAGTTGCATTTCGGCATATTGTACATCGGGCCGGTTAGACAACAACTGTGCCGGTATACCAGCCTGCAGGGAGTCCGGTAGCTGCTGTTCTGCCAGGGTGTTCCTTTCTATGTATTGGGGTGTATATCCCAGTAATATGGCCAGTGCGTTTTCTGTTTCGCGTATTTGCTGGCGCAGGTCGTAAAGCGAAGCTTCTACCTGGTAAACATTGGCACGGCTCTGTACTACTCCCGCTTCATTTGTCATACCGGCCTGTTTCAGTGCTTCCATAACCCGGACATTATCTTCCCATATCTCTAATGTCGATTCGCTGATCTCCAATTGTTGGTCGAGCATTAAAAGTGTATAATACAGGTTGGCAATGTTGGCTATTAAAGAGGATTGTACCATGCGCCGGTAGGCTTCGCTGGCTATCAACGAGGCATACGCACCGCGACTGGCGTTGAATAGACGGCCTGCCAGGTCTAACTCCCAACTCGATACAAAAGGTAGCTGCCAGGTTTTGGCCGCTTTACTACCATCAAAGCTACTGATTGTACCTTCTGCCGAAATTCCTAACGAAGGCAGGAAAGCCAACCGGGAAGCCATTAGGGTGGCTTCTGCCTCTTCTATCCTCAATTTTGCAGTCAGCAGGTCGGCATTGTAATGCAAACCGGTTTCAATCAGATGTTGCAATTTATCATCCGTAAACATTTCGTCCCAACGAATATGAGCCATATTGAGCGTATCGCTGTGCAGGGTATCCGTTATGGAATAGGGATCACGGTAGAGTCCGGCTACATTGACCTCCGGACGTTCATATTTTCTGTATATATTACATCCTGCCAGGCATAACAGAGCCGGAAGGAGTATTAGTAACCGTATGATAAAAAACGTATGTTTCATGCTTCTTCTGGTTTTACCGGGGTTGTCTGTACTTCTTTATTTTCTTCCGGTTCGGGCCGGATGGGTTTTACTTTTTCCTGTAAATACTGGAAAAACACATAGAAGACGGGCACTACAAAGATCTGGAAGATCATCCCGAAGAACATCCATCCAATGGCTCCGGTTCCTAATGTACGGTTTCCGTTCGCCCCTACTCCATGAGCCAGCATAAGGGGCAGGAGGCCTATTACCAACGCCAGTGAGGTCATCAGGATCGGACGCAAACGGGCTTCGGCTCCTGTTATGGCCGACCAGATCAGACTCATGCCTTTTTGCCGCCGTTCGATTGCGAATTCTACAATCAGGATCGCATTTTTGGCAAGCAGACCGATCAACATGATGAGGGATATTTGCAGGTAGATGTTATTTTCTACTCCCATAATGGTTGCCAGAATAAAGCTACCCGCCAGACCAAAAGGTACGGAGAGGATTACAGCCAGCGGCAAAATATAACTTTCATATTGTGCACTTAGCAACAGGTATACGAACAGGATACAGAGTATAAAGATAGAGGTCGTGTTCCCACCGGTTGACTCCTCATCCCGTGTAAGCCCGGAAAATTCATAACTATATCCCGCAGGCAGGCTTTCCGTAGCCACTTCCTGTATGGCCCGGATCGCATCTCCGGAACTATAACCGGCAGCCGGACTTCCGTTTACCGCAATTGCTGTAAACAGGTTGAAACGGTTGATGTTCTGTGGACCGTATACTTTTGTAAGTGTAATGAATTGGGTGATCGGAGCCATTTCGGTACCTACCCGGATATAGATGTTATTGAGTGTTTCGGGACTCACCCGGTAACGGCTATCAGCCTGTATCATTACCCGGTATAACTTACCGAAGCGGTTAAAATTGGAGGCGTATAATCCCCCGTAATATCCCTGTAGGGTGGTGAGTATATCGTTTGGGCTGACTCCTGCTTTTATAGATTTAGCCACATCTATATCCACCAGATACTGCGGGAAATTGGGATTGAAAGAGGTTTGTGCCGTCGTGATTTCCGGACGTTGCGATAAACGGGCCAGAAATTCCTGCGCTACTTCGTAAAACTTATTCAAATCGCCACCGGTACGGTCCTGCAGGTCAAATTCAAAACCGTTAGTAAGACTAAATCCGGGAATCATCGGAGAAGAGAATATGAGTATCCGGGCATCTTTTATTAATTGTGTTTTGCCATACAAACGCCCGATGACACTGTTTATATCCAATCCTTTTTTGTTCCGTTCGTCCCACTCTTTTAATTTACAGATAAATGTTCCGTACGAACTTCCGTTTCCGGCGATCAGACTCATCCCGACTACACTGGTACGGCTTTGTAAAGCGTTTTCAGAAGTCAGAATAGTATCTATCTGCGCCATAACATGTGCTGTCTCTTCCAAAGATGTAGCCGGAGGCAACTCTACCGTAACAAAAAATGTTCCCGTATCTTCGTTGGGAACCAACCCGGTAGGGGTATTTTCATCAGGATAAACAACAGGAAGGCCATACCTGCCAATAATACAAAGGCAATCCATTTATGCCCAAACAGGTATACTACCATCCGCTTGTATTTGTCGAGCATCCGGTTATATACATGGTTAAACCCTGCATGGAAACGGGTGATGAAGTTTGATTTCTTTTTTTCGTCTTCCGTGTGGGGTTTGAGAAAGAGGGCACACAGTGCCGGGCTTAACGTTAGGGCATTGAGTGCCGAAATACCGATAGCAACCGCCATAGTAATACCAAATTGCGTATAAAATACGCCGGATGTACCGCCCATAAAACTTACAGGAATAAATACGGCCATCATTACCAGAGTAATGGATATAATGGCACCGGATATTTCACTCATGGCATCCAATGCAGCCTGCAGAGCAGATGTGTATCCCTGGTCCAGTTTGGCATGGACCGCTTCCACTACCACTATCGCATCATCCACCACAATGGCTATGGCCAGAATTAACGCACATAAGGTAAGCAGATTCAGACTGAAACCGATTACATACAATACAAAGAATGTACCTACCAGTGCCACTGGTATGGCGATAGCCGGTATCAGGGTGGAACGTAAGTCCTGCAGGAAGATATATACTACGATAAAGACCAGTAGGAAGGCTTCGAGTAATGTTTTGATTACTTCATGGATTGAGGCATACAGGAAATCGTTCGCATTGATCAGAATTTCGTAATCAAGCCCCGGAGGAAAGTCTTTTTTTGCTTCTTCCAGGGTTTTATTTACGTTATTAATTACCTGGGTGGCGTTAGATCCCGCTGTCTGGAAAACCGCTACTGCTATGCCTGGATACCCGTTGTTAAGACTGTTTATCTGGTAACTTAGTCCTCCTAATTCTACGCGGGCAATATCCCGTAACCGTAATATTTCGCCGTCTTCGGTGGCACGGATGATGATGTTTTCAAATTCTCCGGTATCTTCCAGACGTCCACGGTATTTCATGGTGTACTGGAAAGTCTGGTCGCCATCTTCGCCAAACATCCCGGGGGCTGCCTGTATATTCTGTTGTGCCAGGGCGGCGGTTATATCCGAAGGGATTAAATTATATTTTGCCATTACATCCGGACGCAGCCAAATACGCATGGCATAGTTGTGCGAACCCCATGCGGAGGCATCTCCTACCCCATTTACACGCAATACCTGCGGCAACAGGTTAATCTCGGCATAGTTCTGCAGAAATATTTCGTCGTATTCCTCGTTGGTACTATAAAGGGTAAATACTTCCAGAATGCTGGTTTGCCGTTTACTGGTAATAACTCCTACCTGTATTACTTCGGTGGGGAGTAAGCCCTGTGCTTTGGACACACGGTTCTGCACATTTACAGAAGCCATATCCGGGTCGGTACCGGGTTCGAAATAGACGGTTATACTCGCTGTACCGGTGTTGGAGGCAGTAGAGGTCATATAGGTCATATTATCTACCCCATTGATTGCTTCTTCCAGCGGAGCAATCACGCTATTCAAAATGGTTTGCGCATCCGCCCCGGTATAACTGGTACTTACCTGTACGGTAGGAGGCGAAATATCGGGATACTGGGTAATGGGTAGCTGGGTGAGTCCCAGAATACCCAGGATCAGGATGACAATCGAGATCACTGTTGATAATACAGGCCGCTTGATAAATCTGTCTAATCTCATAGTTATAAGTTCCGGTTATTGTTTTTGTTCCTGTTGTTGCTGTTGTCCGGCTGCTCCCTGTTGTTGTCCGCTTGCAGCCATTTGTTTGATTTTGGCTTCCGCTTCTTCCGGAGTGATGGGTTTGATATGGGTTCCGTCTCTTAACGTTCCTACCCCTTCCACTACAAGCCGGTCGCCGGCTTTCAATCCCTCCGTTACCTGGTAATCTTTTCCGTTGTCAAGTCCATACACCTCAATCGGGGTACTCTTTACCGTGGAACTGTCAGTCACCAGATACACAAACTTTTTATCCTGTATTTCGTAGGTCGCTTTCTGCGGAATAACAATAGCCTGTTCGTCTACATGGGGTATAAGAATTACTCCGGTTCCGCCGCTACGCAATACCCGGCGGCTGTTATCGAAGGTTGCGCGCATACTAACCGATCCGGTAGTAGGGTCAATCACTCCGCTTACGGTTTCGATCTTTCCCTTTTGAGGGTACACTGTTCCGTCTGCCAGTTGTAACTGTACCCACGGCATCCGGTTTACTACCTGTTGCAGGCTGCCGGTCTGGCGAGTCATATTAAGCAACTGTTTCTCTGTCATAGAAAAATAGACATATACCGAAGATATATCCGATACAGTTGTCAAAGGGTCTGTTACGGTAGAACTGACCAAACTACCCACACGATAAGGGATACTTCCTACCACGCCATCCGTTGGACTTACTACTGTAGTATATGAAAGGTCGTTACGTGCACTTAACAATTGCGCCTCCGCCTGGTCAAGGAGTGCCTGTTTGGAGGCATAATCATTTTGTGCACTTTCCAGTTCGAAATCGCCGATAATATTCTGATTGTGCAAATCCTGCTTATTTTGTAAGGTAAGGCGTGAGGTTTCGAGTGTTGTCTGTGCCACATTTACATTTGCCTGTGCCGCCTGTACGGCTGCCTGGTATTGTACCGGATCTATTTTAAAGAGGGGCTGCCCTTTCTTTACGACAGCTCCCTCATCTACCAGTAATTGGGTAATAAAGCCCGCTATCTTCGGGCGGATTTCAATATCCTGTATCCCCCGGATCACGGCAGGATACGAACTATTCAGCTCGCTGCGTGTGGGTTGCAAAGTTATAACAGCATATTCTTTTACCTGATTGGCAGCCGCTGCCATCGGATTATCCTGTTTCTTTTTACAACTACTTACTACGAATAGTATACCCGCTAAGATGACCGGGAATATAATTATTTTGTTATTTACAGATGTACCCATAATGAGTTGATAAGGTTTTTTAGGGAAAACATCTATAAAATAAATAAATGGAAGGTTTTGTTCCGGCGATTTGTTTAAATATGGTTAAGAGTATATTTATTATTAAAGGAAATGGAACGCAGATTACGCAGAAGACGCTGAATTACGCAGATTAAATATAATTAAAAATATTTTCTGCGAAATCTGTGTGCTCTATACTTTAATAGATAAATAACTAATGTTCGGCGTAGCGTCTTCGCTACGTCGTTTTAAAAGGTGAGGCTCCTGCCTCACGTGAAGCTGGAGCTTCACAAAATAATAGCGACGTAGCGAAGACGCTACGCCGAACATTAGTAAAGAAGCACGGATTCAGAGATCCGCGCTAGCATATTTTTATTTTTCTTCGTTACTTTGTGCTTCACTTTGCTCTTCGGTTCCTGCTTCGTTGTCATCTTCCAGAACGGGTTTTGGGCGTGGGGGACGGTTTGTGTTTTCCCGCCGACGGCTGAAGTTTTCTTCGAATTGTAAGCCGGTAGCCAGTTCCGGTGCATTGGCCTGCATCTGATTGCGAATCACATTCCGGATTTCTGCGCGCAGATTCGTCCGGGTTGCATCCATTTCTATCTCGTAAGCCGGTTTAAAGATGTCTTTGTAACGACATTTGGTGATTTTATATTTAAACTTATCCAGGTTGCCGGTAACATCTATTCCCAGTTTAAAAGGAACAGGAGATTTCAACACAGACAAATGATAGTCGAATGTCATGTCCAGATTATGTGTTCCTCCTACGGCTACCCGGTAACGGTCCATTTCGAGCAGGAAGGGGAATATCTCGATCTTGTTATCACGGATAGAGAGGTCTACGGAAATGCTGTCAATCAGGTTCCGTTTCTTATTCTTAAACATCAATGTCCTGGATATCTCGGCAAAGGTCTCTCCATCCAGCAAAACCATATTCTGCCCACTCAGATAACAGGCCGAATTCAGAGACGGAAGGATAACCGACATCGTGGAATCAAGTTCGCAGGTAGCAGCCATTTGGCAATCTACCACTCCCTCAAACGAACGTAACATAGGTAAAAGGGAATCAATAGAGGGAAAAAGTCCGATTAGTTTTTCCACCTGTATATCTTCCATTTCCAGTTCAAAACCGGCTGATCCCTGCATACGGTCTTTAGCCGTATATACCATCGTTAGGTTACCGTGGCCGATATTGGAATCCATAGAAAGTTTTTTGAGATTCACACTTTGGTTCCTGATCACCAGTTCGCCCTCTACATTCTCCAGTTCCAGGTCTTTATAATCTATTTTTTTAGCTTTTGTTTTTAACGTCATATCCAGTATATCCGGAATAACCAATAACACGTCTGTGGTGTCTGTTACTTCTATCGAAGCTGCGGATTGGGTAAAGATATCTTCGTTTACATCTGCCTGTGTTCCGTCTTCCAGTGCCTCTTTTTCTTGTTTCGATTCCAGTTCTTCCAGATAAAGCAATCCCTGGTTTAACGCATGCAATAATTCGTTACAGTCTATATAACCGGAATTAATTGCAAAGTTACCCCGCAGTTTTCCTCCGGCCAGCATGGCCCGGCGCATACTATTTACCTCGCCTGTCAGTGTAAAATTACTTTTACCCGCATGGAACGTTGCGTCCGTAAGGGTAATGGTATTCGTATCAAAGCGTAGAGTAGTAGGCTCCATACTCATCCGTAGCGGAAACATCCGGCTGAATATACGCATATTGTTAAACTTTAGGGTTCCTTTTACTTCCCAGTTCCGTAGCAAACCGGAAGACTGCCCGGAGGAAGATGCCGCAGCCTGCTGCCGTTCCGTTCCGGTTCCTGAAGTACCGGCTACCCTCTCCGACGATTGCCGGCGCTCCGGAGTGTTGCGTTGCCGCTGGCGTGCTTCGCGTTGTCCCTGTTGCGACTCCCTGCGCCGTTGTACCGACTCGCGGTAAGGCAACGCTTCAATACCAAACGTACTTTTTACCAGTGTAGTACCTGTACGCAAAGGGATGTCTATGTAACGCAATGTATCTATGGTAATGGCTGCTCCCAGATTAGGCATCTTTTTGTTGGTGGCCGAAGGTTTTATTCCTCCCATGAGGTGAGAGTTTTTCGCTACGACCCACACCGAATCAGGCATGCGGGTACGTAAATAGCCTACTTTGATGTGTCCGGTTAGGGGTATTACAGCCGCCGTATCTATGGAGGGAGACGTTTTCGCCTGTATATCCACGTTGCTTATATTGGTATTGATCTCTCTTTTATAAGAGACACTCATACTATCTACTGTAAGAAATGCCGATAGCAAATCATCATTCGTCAGGAAGGAACTGGTCTGTTTGGTTGTATCCACCTGAAAATGCGCCCCTGCCAGGTAAAGATACAAACCTGCCGAACGGCTCAATGTCCTCAATTCGTCTATATCCAGTTTACCACCTGCTGTTACTTTGTTATACCGTCCGTCTAACAGGTCGTCCAACAGGAACGAAGCACTCAAATCAGCATCCATTTTCCCCCTCAACAGTAAAGTATCCGGATTCAGGAACTCTTCAGCCAGCCGGGTAAAGTCTATGGTACCTTTCATGTAGGCATCAATATAAGGAGATTGCAATACATCGTCCACACGGGCTTTCAGGCTGAAAGCGGTATTTAATCCTTCTATCCTTAAATTTTCAAGTACCACATAGGATGAATCGGGTGAAGTACCATTCAGATGCACATCCATATCCATTTCAAAGGCATCTATCCCCTGCTTAACGCCTTTCATAAAATAAGAGGCATCCTCAATTTTACAGCATAGATTGACTGTAGGGAAAATGCTATCTCCCACAAATCCGTGAATACTGCTTTCCAACAACACACTACCTTTAGCCTGCATATTTTTACGGTCCTGAAAATATTCGTCCGGTACAAAATCAAGCAGGTCATTCATATCCGAAGCTTTCAGGGATAGGTCCAAATCCACTTTCATCCGGTTTGAATCCGGCTGGTTGGCTATAATTCCTTCGGCAGTGAAAGGCAGGTTATTAACCATCATCTCCGCACCTTTTAACCGGACTGTATTGAACTGGTCGGTCAGTACGATTATACTTTTAAAATCTACCGACATGTTGTTGCGCAGGGTATACGCCGGGCTTTCAAAGAGAATCGACGAAGTTCCGGCTTCGAATTTCATGCCTGTACCTTCTGTAGAAATCAATCCTTTTAATTTCCCCTGTAATCCTCCTACCTCGGCATACATATCTTCCTGCTTATCTTCGAATACAATAGAAGATGTACCCCATTCCAGTTCTATTTTATTTCCTTTCTCTATCAGTCCACCTGTCAGGCGAACAGACAAACTATCAATTGCCGCATAGCGGCCTGCCTGGCGGTCGTCAAATATCAGGCGGCCATTCTTAATACCCAGCCGTTGCAAATCAATCGGGGGCAGAGGGGTTATTTCTTCCTCATCCTCTTCGCTGCTCTCGCGTAGCACATCCCAGTTGGCTACATTCTTTTCATTTACATACGCATGGATAGCCGGATCTTCCAGGAAAACCCCGCCAATCGTAATCTTGTTACTGAACAAATAATCCAGCGGATTTACGGATACCAGGACCCGTTTAAAGGTGAGCAGTGTATCGGTAGAGAGTGCGATACTATCCGTTAGGGATACCGAATCTTTGGCCGCATACGAGATCAGTTCGCCGTCGTACACCCGCACCCCGAGGCGCGGATAAGTTTCAAAAAAAGTCAACTCAATCCGTTCGCAATCAAATCGTCCGTTCAACAGTTTATTTGCCTCATTTATAACCAGAGGAGTCAGTTTCTCAGGAGGTAATATTCCCCAACGCAATACACTGAAAGCGATAGCGGGTATTCCTATAATGATGAAAAGTAATACCGAAATAGTTATAATCCAGAACTTTTTCTTGTTTTTCATACGATAAATTAATAAGTAGTCAGTCTTTTAACCATAACAAATGTAAGGATTTTTTTTATTGGGTACACACGCTTCCTATATACTTAGAATAAAAAACACTTTTTGATTAAGAGGATAATAGTAAGTTTACTTATTCGCTGGCCTTTTGCTTGCCTTTCGCTGGCGCAGATTTAAATCTGTGCCTAAACCAGCAGACAATATCCTGAAATAAG
>JAJQAZ010000037.1 GCA_021203545.1 Tannerellaceae bacterium
TACCCATTAAATAGAGAGTTAGGAATCTTTAAGCGGATTACAAATCCTTATACTCAGCAGGCGGGGATTGCAAATCCCCTTCGACCAACAAAACAAGAAAAAATCCTTAAGCCCGCGACATTGGCGAGGACACTACGCCGAACATGCAGGCTGATACTTTTTATGTTTATAGTAGTCAAAGGGGATTTGCAATCCCCGCCTGCTGAGTATAAGGATTTGTAATTTGTTTTAAGATATCTGATTTGTAGTTTAATGGGTATTCTCTTCTGACCCTATATTTTATGAAAAATGAAACTTTCCCTATAATTTAATGTAGAGGGGATTAAGAGCAGATATTCACATCATTTTACAGGTTGTTGCTGTTTATATGAATAGTAAAGTTTTATTCGTATGAAATGGATTGTTTTGTTTATTATACCGTTATTCATAGCTTGCACTAATAATCGTACCTCTCCTGAATCCGGTAGTTTGGATACAGAGATGATACTCTTACCGGATTATAAAGGATACAAAGTTGTGGCAGTAACTTCCACAAATCCGGCAGGCAATGAAGCTACTAATCTCTACACTTTTGACCAGCAGGGAAATAAATTGGATTCTTTGCAGGTTATCTCTGTAGAGCCATTGGAATCTTATCACACATTCATCATGCAGGATTATAAGATGAATCAGAATAATACGATTACAGAAACAAAATACCTGAATAACCAGATCATTGAACAACTCACTTACGAAATAACCGGAAAAGGAGAGTTTGCCGAAGTACGGGATGGTAAAACTCCGGTAATCGCTTATGAAATGTTTAATAATACGGATCAATTTGTCGTAGAATCTTTTATCTGGGATACTACACCGGAAGGTGGGCTTATCAAAAAAGAGTTAACACAAACCACATACAACCTGACCCGGTTATTGGAATAAAATAGTTTTCCCTGCGCTTTCAAAGGGCTATGAACAGCACGCCGCTATGCGGCTGATATAACCTTTTGCTGGCTTCTGCTGGCCTTCTGCTGGCGCAGATTTAAATCTGTGCCTAAACTAAAGACGGTAAAGAAGCACAACTTAGCTAAAGCCGGTTTTCAATACAAAATATACATCTTTCCAACTTATCACAAAGATTCAGAATATCATCTTTACGGGCTAACAGGTCAATCCATTGTTGAGGGATTGCGTCCAGTCCATATAATATCCCGGCCAGACCTCCGGCAATAGCAGCTGTGGTATCTGTATCGCTACCCAGATTGACTGCACGCAAAACAGTTTGTTCGAAGTTGTCTTCTTTTAAAAGACACCAGAGTGCAGCTTCCAGGCTATGAACTACGTATCCGGTCGAGGCAATCTCTTCTTCCGGGTATTCATAAACAGGTTTGATTTCGTAATCTGAAACAGGATTTACTAAAATACGGTGGTATTTATTAATCTCACTTTCTGAACAAATCACATGCTGATTTAAAAACTTATTTACTCTATCTCTTGTATGAAGAAAAGCATCGAATTTATCTTTACCCTTTATCAATTCTAATGCGAACTCGATATAAATAAAACATCCCAACACAGACCGGATATGCCGGTGGGTAAGCGACGAAACATCACTGATGTGTTTGAATCTTTCTTCAATAGGCATATCCTTTATATAAAATAATAGGGGGAGTATCCGCATCAGCGAACCATTTCCGTTATCTGTTTCCTTACACCCTCCGGCCAGCACCGGATTCACTCCCTGCTTTAACCTCCATATGGCCTGTGAGGTAGCAACTCCCACATCGAAAGTTTCTTTATACGGTGTCCAGTAAGCATATTCATACCAATTGATAAATTTATCGGCTAATAGTTGTAAATTATATCCTTCGGATAACATTTCAGCAAGGCAAAAGGTAAGGGAACTATCATCCGACCATGTACCTGCCGGCAGGTTGTGAGTCCCGTACCCAATCATATCTGTTACCGGATTCGCTTTAAGGTATTCCCTTGTACTGAATTCTACAGGTACACCTAATGCGTCTCCGACTGCTACACCTAATATCGCACTATGTATTATTTTATTTTTCATTCAATATTTTACTTTTTATTTTTTGTTGATCCGGTTAATCAACCACTCTAAACTATATGTAAATTTCATATCGGCAATATAATTCATTCTATATTAACCATCAAATAAAATACCGGAATTTTTTGTATTGAGTCCCAAAGGGACACCTTAGGATAGCCCAGTACGCAAGTGCTGGGTAAATAGATCATTAGGATATTTGAGTGCTGAAAGTACGACTGAAAATTAGTATTGAACTTCCTGCATTTCTTTCAGCCGTCCTTGCAGGACTCAATACAAATAGAATATCTTTCGGGCATGACTGATATAAAACCTTTTATTTCTGCTGTCTGTTAGAAAAGAGACGAAACAGGGTCGTACGTATTTTTAAAACAGATGTCAGATGAAGAATTTTTACCGTTTGTCGCCCCGGGAGGCATTTCAATATTTCGTACATCACCAGAACGAGGTGGTACCGGCCGGAAATTCCGGAAAAATAGCCGTATCCGTTATTATTGCTCCGGAACCGGACAAAGAATTTCATCCTGCGATTATATTGGGGGAAGTAGAAAATAACATCCGCAAAAGAGCCTATAAAGATGTAACGGCAGCTGTTCTGCTTCACCTGGAAAATGCATTGCATGAAGTATCGGTACCCCGGAGTGGTGAAACACAGGTAATATATGCAAACGAAAATTTTTCCGCGCTTGTTACCCTTCCTATTGAGTCGTGTCCGGAAGTATCGGTTGGAACCCATTTTGATACCCGGCCTCTTATTAAAGCACGGCAGCAAACAAAACGGTACTATATCCTGGTAATCAGTAAAAAGAAGATACGTCTGATTGAAGCCATAGAAGATGAACCTGTTCAGGAAATAAGAGACAGTAATTTTCCTTTTATATGGGAGGACTATCATGTAATGGACCATGAGAAACCGGATCAGGATGTACTGACCGATAAAATGATAAAAGAGTTCTTCAATATCTCCGACAAACGGTTTCAAAAGTATTTACATATTAATTCTTTTCCAATTGTATTGACCGGCGATGTAAAAATGATGGCGTACTATACAGAGATGATGGATGATGATAAATTGCTGATTGGTAAGATACCGGGAAATTACATTAATAAATCGGTTGGAGAAATTGTAGAACATGTGTATCCGGTAGTACAGGCCTATAATGATAAAAAAGATGCGGAGAGTATGCGGATAATACATACCGCGCTTGCTGCCGGTAAACTGATAACCGACAGGGATGAGATTGCCCGGCTGGCAATGACCGGAAATACCCAAATCCTGTTTGTGGGTGAGAACTATTCCCTCCGGGGAAAAATGGCAGGAACCTATCTGATCCCGGATAAGCAGGGAGAGGATGATCCGGACTCGACCGAACTTATCAGCGATATGATTGCTTATGTACAGAAAAACGGAGGTAAAGTGATTTTTGTAAGCGACGAGGCTTTTTCTCCCTGCCGTGGTATGGCATTGATAAAAAGATATTAATTCAGAATTAAAAGAAATAGATATGACTATTAAAGAGACATTACAATCCCTGGCAGCAGTCAGGGCGACTCCATGTGTAACAGTATCCCTCAATACGCACCGGACGTATCCGGATAATGCGGTAGACCCGATTTTATTAAAAGATTTGTTGAAGGAGGCCGAACAACGTTTACTTTCGCAATATAAAAAGCGTGAAATAGAGCCTCTGTTGAAAAAGATGAAAGAGGTATGTGCCGGGATTGATGAAAATTATAATCTGGACAGCCTGCACATTTTCCTGACCAACGATATAAAGGAAATTGTCCGTATCGCATGGCCTACCTACGAAAATAAAGTGCAGACCGGAGACCGCTTTGACCTGCGCCCATTAATTAAGGCTGCTAACCGTACGGAAGAGTACATGATCCTGCTTCTTTCACAGGGAGGCGTGAACTTGTATCAGGCAATGAATGATGCTGTAACGGATGAGATCAAAGAAAATGATACACCTACGGATGTAATTCAGGGCGAGGTAACAGGCGAAGGATTCCCTTTTGCCGAAACACCCTGGTTTGCTGCCAATATGGAAGAGCGGAGTAACGCCCCTCATATGGATAAACTGGTGAAAGAATATTTTAACCGGATAGATAAGGCTCTGATTCATGTATACAATAGGAACCATCTGCCGTGTATCGTGGTTTCGACCGGGGATAATTATAGCCGGTTGATGGAGGTAGCCGACCGGCCCGAAATATATATATATAGGACATGTTCCTGTAAATTACAATCATACGGAAACACATTATATCGTTAAACAAACGTGGCCTATAATTAAAGGATTACAGGAAAAACAACGTACCGAAGTTATTCATGAAATGAAAGAGGCTGTAGGCGAGCAGTTAGTATTGACCGATCTGCAGGATATTTATACTGTATCTGTTGACGGCAGGGGAGACCTATTGATTGTATACGACACCTTCAGCCAACCGGTAATTATGCGTGATGAACGTACTATTGAACGGGCAGACGATCCGGATCAACCCGGTGTAATCAGTGATATTACAGGTATCATAGCCTGGAATGTCCTCTCAATGAATGGCCGTGTCTTTTTTACTGATGATGACTCCATTAAAGAACTGGGCGAGATTGTATTGAAAACCCGTTACTAACTAATTAAAAAAGGGAAAGCTATCATTGCTTTCCCTTTTTATATGATTTTGTGTCGTTATCTTTGTCAAACTAACCTTGTTTTATTTCTTGAAATAACGGTTGTACAGACCTTCAAAACCTTTACCGTGACGGGCTTCGTCTTTTGCCATTTCGTGAACAGTATCGTGAATAGCGTCATGGTTCTGTTGTTTAGCCAGGGTAGCGATGCGTTTTTTGTCTTCGCAGGCACCGGCTTCGGCGTTCATACGTTTTTCGAGGTTGGTTTTAGTATCCCATACCACTTCACCCAGTAATTCGGCGAATTTAGCAGCGTGTTCTGCTTCTTCAAATGCATAGCGTTTGAATGCTTCCGCAATTTCAGGATAGCCTTCGCGGTCGGCCTGGCGGCTCATAGCCAGATACATCCCCACTTCGGTACATTCTCCATCAAAATGCGCTTTCAAACCATCCAATATTTCTTGTGAAGCTCCTTTAGCAACACCAATTACGTGTTCGTCTACAAACTGAAGGGCTCCTTCTGTTTCTACCAGTTCTTTAAATTTATCAGCAGGTTGTTTACATTGCGGACATTTTTCAGGCGCTTCATCTCCTTCATGCACGTAACCGCAAACTGTGCAAATCCATTTCTTTTTCATACTCGTTTAATTTTTATTGGTTATAAATGAGTTATTAGTAAAACTTCTATTTATATAAGCGTTTGTTAAAACATTTTATGAAACAAACTTATAGATTTTGGCTGGGTTTACAAAAAATATTAAATAGAAACAATCAATCCATTAATAAATAT
>JAJQAZ010000059.1 GCA_021203545.1 Tannerellaceae bacterium
TTTAGGATTTCTACAATCGAGTCAAACATTGAGGATATACAGACCCAACTGGAAATACTGCAGACAATAGGAACCCAGCTTTCCCTTTTACAGAATGATCTTGAGAACACCGAGAAGCGTATATCTGATCAGGAAAGCAGGCTTCTGTCTATAGAAACGTCTTTGAGGGCGACGGCTGCAAAGGTAATCAGTCCGACACAGGACACAATTGAGAAAATAATACTCTTAAATGTTGATAGCGGAGTAGCTGATCAAAGTGTTGCGACTTGGGCTGAAAATGATGTGTTTGGAATTGATGAGGAATCCGGTGAAGAGTATACTGTCGAGGAACTGTACAACGAAAAGCTGTTAATTCCATATACTTATGAGGAAGAAGAAATTCTTTTCTATGGGCAGTTCAATGAGAAAGGCCACTGGGACAGCGATTGCCTGATCAATGTATATGTCGATAACGAGCTTATTCTGATAATGGAAGCACTTTATGATGATGGAAATCTCCTGAGTTATCAGCAGGTACTTTCCGAAACGACGGATGCCGATGTGGATCTTTGGATCGTTTCGGATAGAGAACATGACAGCGAGACTGGATCAAACGAAGGAAATAGCTGGAATTATTTTAAGGAAGCTGATTTTCAACAAAGTTTCGAGTTGACAGAAGCACAGTATACAGATCTGGTCAGTGTGGAAAATTTTGTATCGAGTGGGGGCACCGGCCAGATAGAGGGTTTCTATCATGGCACGACTTTCGAAGGAAAATATAACGATGACACCGGAACTGCATATCTGGTAAAATATGACTCTGCCGGAAAAGTCAGGCTTCTCTACGAGGGCTGTTTTAAAGATGGTGTTTTCAACGACAACACAGGTGATGCCTGGTACATAACGAGGGACGAGGGCACGGACTATATGTACTTTTGCGGAGTATTCCGATCCGGTAATGTGGTTAAGACAGGCACTTATAGCTTTGAAAATAACCTTACCCAGGAAAGAATAGCAGAGATTATCGGGGACAGAGAATTTGAATGCGAACTGGATTGGTATTTTCCATCTGAGTACTTGTATTAGGCAACATGCACAAAAAATATGAACGTTTTATAAACAACAGGACTTTTTCGGGAATATGTGATAAAATTTGGCAAGATTACATAAGGGAGGTTTACCTATATTGTACACAAATCGGAAAGAAATAGAAGATATCGTGATAGGTTTTTGCGAGAAGAATCACCTTTCACCAAATATGTTTGAAGTTAGCAGAATCTCCAATGCCACCGGAGGAGAAAGTGGAGAGCTTCAGAACACAACGAAAGTGGTCAATCAAGATTGCACTTTTGTGATTAAATATTATAAGCAGCTGGATATCATCGTAATTTGGAACTATGCGAAAAACCCTCGTATGAGCTACAACTATAAAAACATAAAGCAGAAATTAGCTGACGGGGTAAAGTATGGAGATAAAGGAAAAGAATTTCATAACAGAGATCAATGCCGAGTCTATTTTGATAAAGGCGAAGGGTTGGTTGAATTGTTGAAGATGATAACGAACCCAATGTGATAAGAGAAGTGTGGTAATTTCACAAGCTGAATAGATGTTTACATTTCGTATTTTTAAAAAAGCCTGAGGCACTGTTGGAAGAATAAGAAACTCCTGTTTTATTGTTAAACAACTGTGAACAGATTGAAGGTGGAATGATGACAGAGCAAGAATATCTTGAAACGAGAGTAACCACACAACGTAAGTATTTCAGCGAAAAAGCAACAAGCTATAAAAAATATTATTATATCACTTCAATATTAAAACTTGTGATCTCATTAGTGATAACAGTGATGTCGTCTGTAGCATTTGAAATTTCTCCAGTTTCTATTCTGATTGCAGTGTTATCTGCGCTGATGGCTCTCATAGAAGGGATCTTACTCCTGTATAAATTTAATGAAAATTGGATTACGTATCGCATGACAAGTGAAAATTTAAAGAAAGAAGAATTTCTGTTTAAGACAAGATCTGGAGAATACTATATGCTTGATGATTCACAGGCTCTTAATATATTTGTACAGAATACTGAAACTGTGATACAAAACAGCAACAAGCATTGGGAAGGGATTTACAATAATAAGAGAGGGGAGAACTAAAATGCCAGCACTTAGAAATTATCACATCATGATTAGCCACTCATGGAGTTATTCAACACACTATGATACTGTTTGTACGTGGTTTGACAGGACACAATATTTTACTTGGTCGAACTATTCTGTGTGTTGTGATAAACCTTTGGATACAAGGACGGATTCAGAATTAAAAGAAAAGCTTAGAAATAAGATAGCAGCATCAAGTTGCATTGTTGTGTTATCAGGAATGTATGTAAAGTATAGCAAGTGGATCGATTTTGAAATTGATACAGCGCTAAGTATGAATAAGCCGATCATAGGAGTGCAGCCGTGGGGGCAGGAAAGAGTTCCATTGAAAGTACAAAATTTCAGCAAAGTAATGGTCGGATGGAATGCAAAAAGTGTTGTTGATGCAGTAAGAAACTATGCATTATAAATGGAGTTGCCATAATCGTCGCCATATAAAGAAGATATAAAGAAATAAGATGGCTTGGGCACCGATTAGTGAATAGGCGGTTTGTAAAATGGGAGACTGTCGAAATACCATGATTTCCCGTAGTTCTACATATGCCCCATTCGACGTTTGAGACTTGACAGAAGTGGTATAATAAAGATACTATCCCATTGATCATCCGTTTTAAAGAAGGAGGAACTTATGACTAGCTATGGAAGGAAGCTGGGCGTAAATATTTTTGCGCTGATGCAGGACTCTGGAATTAGTCGTCAAGGTTTAGCCGAGAAATTGAATTACTCATATAGGGATGTGAGTAGGATACTGGAAGGCAAGCTGATGCTTTCGCCGTCAGAATTGGAGCAGATAGCCCTGCTGTTCGGTAAGACCAAAAAAGAATTGCTTAATTATGAAGCGGACAGACTTGTCCCTGAGTTACAGTATATGAAAGAATTCAGCGATACCGCTCATCTTGATAAGATATTAGATTTATTGGATGACTATGTAGATCTGAAGGAATCTGTGTGAGTGAGAGGCTGTAAATGATATATTTACAGCCTTTTTTGAGGTGTGTCATGGATCAAAATGAAATTAAAAGAGCGATTCAATATATTATACAAGATATCAATGAAAAGAGTATTATTCAAAATACCGCTATCAAAGACAGTATTTTCGGTATTTTGGAGAATGAGTGCACCGTTATTTATTATCCTTTTGAAAACGAGAAAAACCGGGGTTTTCACATAAAGAAGATAGTGAATAACGAACTTGAAGATTTCGTGTATATAAATACGGCGAAGCCAATAGCAGAGCAGATATTTGCGGCGGCTCATGAGTTTGGACATATTTGCGAGATCGCAGAGAAAGTCTGGAGCAATCTTGGATATGAGGGTAAGCCGGACAGACAGGAAGAGGAAGATATTACAGACTGGTTTGCTGCCGAATTACTCATGCCGACGAATGTGTTCAGGGACGTGTTTCTTTCCCACATGGAGGAATTGGGGATAAAAGGCGGAAGGGTAAAACTGGATGATCTGGTGCGATTGATTGTTCTGCAGATGAATGATTTTATGGTTCCATATGAAGCCGTGAGGAGAAGACTGGTCGAAACAGGCATTGTGCATCAGGATGTAGCTGATTATCTGGCGCTTCAGGAAGAAAAGGTTTTAAATCTGGTGTCCATTTACACAAACGACAGAAATACATATCTGGGACAAGGCACCGGTGTGAAAACGATTTCCGGGATCAGGTCACTGGTCAAAGTTGCAAAAAACACAGAGAATGCAGACAAATATTTACTGAACAAGCTCAAAAGGGAATTTAACCTGACAGATGTACCTGTTGCAGAAGAAGGTCTTGAAATTCACATAGGAGAAAATAGTGGTGAATGAGACAGAAGTATTGATCGACACAGGCTTCCTTGGAAAGCTGTCATGCAACGGGAAACAGCCAGGAAACTTTCAAAAGGTGTTGACGGACTTAAATTATAAGCCTGTGATACATCCGTACATTGCCCAAAATGAATTGGACATGTATCCATATTTTGAGAAGTTGGTGGCAGAAAATACTGTCAGAGTCGCTAAGTACAGGGAATTCCTGCATGACGAAGAAGATCGAACGCTGTATAGCGAACAATTTGTTGCCATACATAACGAATTGCGGGAATGTCTTGAACTTTCTGGCTCGAAAAAACAATTGGAAGAACTTCATTTTCCCTCCGGCCAAAATGTGTTTTCATATCGCAAGGCATCTATGAGTCTGGGAGATATCCATATGATATTGATGGCCTTCTATATTCAGATGCCGGTTATTTTAACAGAAGATTCTGATATTGCGTTGTTGCGCTCAATAGCAAGACGCTATATTGAGCGTGGCGCGTACACACTGGAAATATACAATGTCGTAGATCTTCTAAAGATGATCGCACAAAATCCAACAACAACTTTTACAAAGAATGAAATGGTCAGCCTGACAAAATCTGTTGGTGAAAAGGCTCATGTGTCAGAAGTTAAACAGGTCTGGAATGGAGCACATTCGGATTAATCCCCAACCATTAAGTTTGCAAACCGACTGCCAATCCCACTTTTATCCTTATGAAAATCGTATATTGCCTTATGTTAAGACGTATAGGAATGCAGGATAATGCAGGATGATGCCATACGGGATCTGTTTCGGCAGAAGATTTTATCTTAAGAGGTTCCGTATTGCTTGATTAGCGCTACTTCGTAACTTATGCGTAAGATTCCATGAATTGCCATCAAACTGCTCAATCACACATGTATGCGTTTTTTCTCATAATTATCATAATTAATTCCGACCAGCAGAAGGTTTCCAGCATAGCCTTTTAACGCTCCAGTATAGTATTTATCCTTGATCTGCTGTATGGCTCCTGCAGCAGACTTGTTATATTTCAATTCCACGATCATAGCGGGTTTATTTGTCCCTGGCAATGGGATAAATACCAGATCGACGAAGCCCCTGCCGGAGGGAAGCTCGCGTATGATTGTATAATAATTACGTGCAGTATAGTAAGCAATCGTAATGGCGCAGCTTAATGAGTTTTCGTCATTATACTGCAGAATGGAAGTTTCGGAAGTGTGAATGGAATCCATTGCCGCAGCGACAGCGTCCTGCTCTCCATGGATCGTGGCATCCAGCAAATCCTCTGATTTCTTCAGGGCTTCGCTCACTCCACGCCAGTCTGTATTCTGAACCGCGATTTTAAATGATTCCGCAACCTCCAGATTGGGAATGTAAACCTCTGCCCTGATAGAATCATATGCCAGATATCCAAGGTGGATCAGAAGAGTAAGGACATCATCTTTGCTTTTAAAGGACATCATATCATTCTGGAAGCTCAATGTCTCGATTCGGATGTGTCGCCCGCCAAGCATTGAGATGATTGC
>JAJQAZ010000039.1 GCA_021203545.1 Tannerellaceae bacterium
AAGGGGTTCCCTGCACGAAGATTGCGCAGGAGCTGAACCGAAGAGGTACTCCCGCTCCGAGACAGGCATCGGCCGGGGACTGCGGTCCTTCCTCGGATTTCGGAAGTGCGGCGAGGACGGGTCTGTGGAGCTTCTGACCGAGAACTGGCAGGTCGCAGGCACGGCCATCCAGTACCGGAGAAGGACGCGCAAGTTCAAATGGAGCAAGCCGAGAAAAAAGGCGGACGAGGAATAAGGAAAGACAAGACAATCACAGGGGCTTCTCAGGGATGGGAGGCTCCTGGTTTTTTTGTGTATGGAAGCCGTTTCTCTGGCGTTTCTGCATTTTCCTCGCATCCATCTTATATTTTTCAATTTCCCTCTTGATATGTGCATAAACTGACGTTAATATCTGAGACGGTATCTTATTATCATTATTTTGATGCCAAGAAGAGCAGGTTTGACTTATCTGGAGGGCGGTATTATGCAGGAAAGTAATAGTAATAAGTATGTGGATGTCCTGTTTGAGAATTTGGAGCTTGGCGCACAGGAGCGGATCGCAGCCTATGCGCTGCTGGTGTATATGGAGACACAGGATAGCGAGGTAAGGCGCAGGCTGATGGACTGTGTCGTTGATGTGAGGGTTGTGGAGCTGCACCCGGAGGGAGATGGTAAATGGAGCAAGGCGAAGCCGATGGACAGCGAGATTAACTGCCCTGCGCTCACAGAACTGCTGGACGGTTCGCTCAAATACCTCTGTGCATATTTTGAGGACGGCTGGCTTCACTCAGAAGAAGCGGCGGCAGAGGAAATCCGCACAAGGACATTGGATCTGCTGCACTCCATCTCCGCTGATATCCTCGTCCGGGATATGGGGACGGAGATGTGTGAGTTTGTTGTAAGGCTGTCACGGTGGGTGAGGCAGTGAGTACCACAGCGGAAAGAAAGACCACAGGGGACTTGACAGGCATGTTATAATGGTCTCAAAGAGACCATTAGGGGAAACGAAAAAATGTCCGACCGCTATAAAGTGATCGGACAAAATTTTTGAAAAAAACTAGGGGCACCGTCGCAACGCCGCCCCGTACAAAAACCCGAAAGGTTTTTTAATACTGTCCTTAGTATATGCTCTTCGAAGCCAAAAGTCAACGGTCAACTACGAGGCTTGACAGGGGGCGAAAGCAATCGCTGTGAATATAATCTGAAATTGTCAGATTATAACGACTGTTCGCAGAAAATTTACAAAGTTTTTTTCTTTAAAGCGGTTGCAATTTCTCGCGCAATCGGGTATACTATGAATAGGAAAGCAGGCGTCATCCTGCTGGTGCGACTGGCACCTAAAATCCGAAATTTAAGCCGGACTTAGGGCCGGAGAGTTGGCGGACAACAGAAAAATCCGAAGTTAAGCAGTAGAACAGCCTATGAGCTGGAGGGAACTGAGAGTCGGCGGACGACAGAAATACCAGTCATTTATGAGGAAGTCGGGTGGCGCTACGGCGTTGGCGGCTTCCTCATTTTTTGAATATACATAGGGGAATGTGAATATTGAGATGAATTACAGTAAGGATGATGCGGTAAAAATTGTTGTAGCCTGCGCTGAAAAATATAAAGCAGAGCTTGAAAATAAGAATCTCTTATTTATCTGTATAGATAAAGGTGCGACTGTGATTATATATGAACCTACGCTTGAGGACGGGAGTACGTTCTTTGGAAGCCTAGTTATGAACGATTTGGCTGCGTTTAAAGAGCAGAGCCAGGCGATTATTGCTAATCGATATGACAGCTGTCTGGATGACTGTAGTGAGAAGGTTTGTACAAGGGATCTTTTTCGCAGGGATTGAGTTATAGATATGCGGTTGGACTGAAGAGAAAATATGAAGGGGAATTATGAAATGTACGATTATTTAGTAGTTGGCTCTGGCTTATACGGAGCAATCTTCGCGCACGAAGCAAAATTAAAAGGAAAATCTGTGCTTGTGATTGATAAGCGTCCGAACATCGGCGGCAATATCTACACGGAGAATATAGAAGGCATCAATGTCCACAAGTACGGTGCTCATATCTTCCATACCAATAACAAAAAAGTCTGGAATTACATCACACAGTTTGCTGAGTTCAACCGCTTCACGAATTCTCCTGTGGCTAACTACAAAGGCGAATTGTACTCTATGCCTTTTAATATGTACACATTCAACAAGATGTGGGGTGTGGTTACGCCGGAAGAAGCCGAGGCGAAGATTAATGAGCAGAGAGCGGAGATTAAGGGAGAACCACAGAACCTCGAAGAGCAGGCTATTTCACTTGTTGGTCGCGATATCTTTGAAAAGCTGGTCAAAGGCTACACCGAGAAGCAATGGGGACGTGACTGCAAAGATCTCCCCGCTTTTATCATTAAGAGACTGCCTGTGCGCCTTACCTTTGATAACAACTACTTCAATGCTCTCTATCAGGGCATTCCGATTGGTGGTTACACAAAGCTGATTGAGAATCTTCTCGATGGCATCGAAGTCCGGTTGAACACAAACTATTTAGATCATAAGGCGGAATTTGATGCATTAGCGGAAAAGGTTGTATATACCGGACCAATAGATGCGTACTTTAATTATTCCCTCGGTTATCTTGAGTACCGTTCCGTTCGTTTCGAGACGGAGCTTCCCGATATTCCGAACTTCCAAGGCAACGCTGCTGTGAACTATACAGACCGAGAGACTCCATGGACGAGAATCATTGAGCATAAGTGGTTTGAATTCGGTAAGGATGAGAATGGCAATGACCTATCTAAGACTGTAATCAGTAGGGAATATAGCTCCGAGTGGAAACCCGGAGACGAGCCGTATTATCCGGTTAATGATGAAAAGAACAGCAAGTTGTATCAGCAGTATAAGGCACTTGCGGATCAGGAAACTAACGTTATCTTCGGCGGACGTCTTGGTGAGTATAAGTATTACGACATGGATCAGGTTATTGCAGCTGCGTTAGACCGCTGTGAATCAATTTTTGAAGGAGCAGGCGAATGAAGAAGATACTGATGGTCTGTGAAGCGTTCGGCGGTGGCGTTTTTACCTATGTCAGTCAGCTTTGTAACGACATGTGCGATGACTTCGATGTGTATCTTGCTTACGCCATCCGTCCGCAGACACCAGAAAACTATAGAGAGTTCTTAGATAAGAGAGTCCACCTTATTGAGGTTAAAAACTTCAGCGCAAAGGGTCTCACTAATATAGCAAATGATATAAAAGTAATCAACGAGCTTCGAGCAATAGAGGAGAAAGTAAAGCCGGATGTAATTCACCTGCACTCATCTGTTGCAGGCGGTATTGGTCGTCTTGCGTTTAAAGGAAAAAACAACACAGTGGTTTATACTCCCCACGGCTACGCCCACATCCTTATGGGCAGCTGCGCAAAGTGCAAGATGTACGGCGTGATGGAGCGCATTCTTGGAAGAATGTCAAATGCCATAACCCTCACTTGTTGTGAGAGTGAAGATGAAGTAGCGAAGGGACTGACTAAGAGGACAGCTTACATAGAAACTGGCGTCAATCTTGCAGATTTGTCGGCTTCACTAGATGGTATCGAGCCAATCAAAAACGAAAAATTCACAGTGTTCACCCTTGGCCGCGTTTGTGTCCAGAAGCAGCCACAGCTGTTTAACAGGATTGCAGAGTTAGTGCCGGAAGCACGATTTGTGTGGATCGGTAACGGTGAGCTGGAAAACCTGCTGACCGCACCGAATATGGAGGTAACTGGGTGGAAGCCTCGTAAAGAGGCACTTGCTATGGCGAAAGGCGCAGATGCCTTTATCCTCTGCTCATTGGGTGAGGCTATCGCCATGAGCCTGATAGAGAATATGTATATAAAGAAGCTGATTCTTGTCAGTGATGTTATGGGTAATAAGAGCGTCATCCACGATGGTGTGAATGGATACGTTTGCAATACAGCAGAGGAATATGCAGAAAAGATAAAAGCTGCAATTAAGCATTTTCCAAGTGAGCTACCGGAAAGGGCGTACCAAGATGTGCTTGAGATATATAACACAGAAGCAATGAAGAAGAAATATGTGAAGTTCTATAAAAGCATAATTTGTAGGTAAACACTCTGGAGGAGAGCCTGTGATGGATTTTTTAACTATAATAATTCCTGTGTATAAAACAGATGAATCATACCTAAGAAGGTGCATAGAAAGCCTCACAGCTCAAAAAAATCAGGAGTTTAAAGCAGTCTTAATTGACGACGGTTCCCCCGATGAATGTGGGAAAATATGTGATGAGTATGCACAACAGGATAAAAGATTGACTGTTATCCATCAGGAAAACGGTGGTGCTGCTGTAGCGAGAAATTCTGGCCTGCGTACTGTTAATACCGAATGGATTGCATTTGTTGATCCTGATGATTGGGTTGATTCAAATCTTGTAGATGCATTGTATGAAGTTACACATAAGTATCAGGCAGACGTTTATTATTATGACTACTTTCATGAGTTGGGGAATGAAAGTGTTGAGAAACAATTAAATGCTCCAGAAGGCCTGTTGGATGAGAAATGGCAAAAGCAGTTGAAGTTGGCTCTATTCAACAATTTCTGGATGGATGGTAGAGTTATCGAATATGAAACGAACACACTTTGGAATAAAATGTTCCGAGCCGAGATAATAAAGAATAACGGTATTTTGTTTGAACCGCGTGCCAGAAAAGGGCAAGATGTCATTTTTGTTGCTGAAGCGTTGCAGTACGCAAACAGATTGTGTTATATGAAAAAGACGTTGTACCATTATCGATTTCTGGATACGTCAATTACAAACAGGTACAACCCGAAATCTGTATTTTACAATGAAGTTGCGTTTGAATGCCAAAAGAGGATTATTAATGAGTGTTCTCTTGGCGAAGAGTATAAGGGTGCCTTGTCAGCCAGGATTTGTACGCGAATGTACTCAGCCATGAGGTTATACTATTTTAATGAGAAGAATCCTAATTCCTATAAGGATACTTGTAAGGAAATTAATGAGAAACTAGATTCTGAACCTTATAAAAGCGCATTTGATACGGTGAAATATAAAGACCTTTCGTTACAACAGAAACTATTCGTTTTCCTTTTAAAACGACGAATGCTATTCGTCATTAGATGGTTGGTGAAAGTGAGAACAAGCCTTAGAAAAACTGGGTAACTTTAACTTTTGAGATTTAATTCTAATTCTCAATTTTTGAATTACTATAAATCGATTTCGATAATCTTCTGGCAGTAGGATTGAAATCGAAACATGAGGAGAAATTTTAAATGGATGCTACAAAGCGAGTTGCAGCGGTTGTTGTCACATATAATAGAAAAGAACTGTTGCTAGAATGCCTTTCTGCAATGTTTTCCCAGTCGTTTCCATTATATAGAATTATTATCATTGATAACGCAAGTACAGATGGGACAGAAGACATACTGACTCAGAATGGTATAAAAAACAGAGCAGAAGTTATATACCATA
>JAJQAZ010000112.1 GCA_021203545.1 Tannerellaceae bacterium
ATTTGAGGAAAAGTTTTAAACAAAAAAGTATAGGAACAATGAAATTAATAGACACACATCTTACTATACAAGATTTAAAAAATATCTATCATAGTGATATATACCAAAAAATGCTTAAGGATTTTAACACTCATTCTGCTTATAAACTGTCTCAGGAAGAGAATTCTGATAATAGTTTTAACAATATACAAAGAAGATATCTGATTCTTAATGTTTCCTTTGATGAAGTAAGATCTAATCTACAAAAATGGCATAAAAGAATTGTTAGGTATGCTATTCTTACGACAGCTTTCTTTTCGAAAAAGCCTGATGATTTACCCGATGGTGAATTTCCTGAAGGAGAAGAATCAGGAGAAGAAAATAAATCAGAGGTCATAGAAGAATTAGGAGTTTCACGAACATGGTTGTTGGATAAATTTTGTGAGTTTTATCTGTTGGAGACCGGAGATAAAGACCGTTTGCTGGATTTCCTTAAAACAAGTCGTATGCCTGGAGCGAAGAAATATCAACGGGATATAACCAAACTATATAATCAGATAAAAGAATCATGAAATAGTAGTGACAATGATAAATTGTGTTTTAGGAATAACCCCTTACTTTATATAATATGGCTAATCAGAGAAAAAGAATTTTAGTAGTTACATTATTTTTAATTGGAATATTGAATATGCAAGCTCAAAATCAGAAAGTAGTAAATAGTTTACTTGAAGAGGTAACTGTCTTTTTTACAGGTGCGGAACTAACCCATATAGCAAAAGTCAATTTGTCGGCAGGAGAAAATGAAGTTCTTGTAGAAGGACTAAGCCCGCATGTGGATATCAATAGTATCAAAGTTAAAACAACAGGACAGGTTGTTGTCTCTTCTTTTGAATTTTCGGTCAATCATCTTTCTGCTGCCAGCGAGCCTTCAACACAGGTTAAGGCATTAACAGAGACGTTGGAAAAATATACAAAAGAAAAACAGCAGCTTGAAATAGATATACGTATTAACAGGACGCTGTCTGAACAATTGCAGCTGGGAGTAAAGAAAAGAGTTACCGGCCCGGACGAAGGGATTGGAATTGATGAATTGATGAAGACAATGGATTATCTGAAATCCAAATCCTACGAACAGGAAACGGAGCGTGTGGCTCTGGGAGAACGACTCGAGAAACTACAGGAGAACATCAATCGTGTATAAAGCCAGTTGCAGCAGGAGAGGGCAAATTTGAATAAAACTTCGGGTGTTTTGCGGCTTACTTTGCTGGCTGAAAAGGCAGAAGCAACTAATCTTTCAATTATTTATTTTACACAACAGGCGGGCTGGACACCTTCGTATGATATTCAGGTAGCAGATACAGATGCTCCGGTATTAATACGTTTATGTGCCAATGTACGCCAGACTACCGGATTTGACTGGGAACGGGTGAAACCGACCCTGTCAAGCGGCCGTCCGGGCAATGGTAAAGTTGCCCCCCTTGTTTTCGGCCTGGTTTCTTCGTGAACAGATGGTGTCTGAACCGCGCATGAGTAAAAACCTGATGAATAGCGTGCAGAATCGCTTCTCCTATAAAGAGGAATCGATAGCTATAGAAGAACTGATTGATGCAGATTATGTGGAAAGCCCTACGGTAGAGGATTATGTAGTTACTACGGAAAATACGCTGGATGTACATTATGCGATTAATCTGCCTTATTCGATTCCTTCAAATGGAAAGGTTCAGTATATTGATTTACAAAATTATGAGGTAAAGGCGGATTATAAATATTATGTTACTCCCAAACTGGATAAACAGACGTATATGCTGGCAGAGATAGCCGGATGGGAGCAACTGGGATTGTTGAGCGGACCAGCCAATATAAACTTTAACGGAACGTATCTGGGCGAGACTTATCTGGATACCTCTCTGCCTCTAGAAAAGCAGACATTAACGTTGGGTGCAGATCTCCGGATTGTTGTAAAACGGGAAAAGATACAGGACTATACCAGCCGCCGGGCAATAGGTAGTGATCTGGTACAGCAATTTTCTTATCGCATCACCGTAAAGAATAACCGTAATCATGCTGTTCAGATGGTAGTGAAAGATCAATATCCGTTGTCTACACAAAAGAATATAGAGGTTAATCTCCAGAAAAAAGAGACAACCGCATGGACTGCTAATAATGAAGAGCTGGGCGTAATCTCATGGGAAGAAACATTTAAACCCGGCGAAACAAAAGTGTATCAAATCAGCTACAGTATAAAATATCCAAAAGATATGAAGCTAAACCTGTAACCGGGTAGCTTTTATATAAAAAGAAAAGAACGCAGATTTCGTAGATTCCACAAATTAACGCAGATAAATTATTAAATATATTTTTTCTGCGTCAATCTGCGGATTTTCTGCGAAATCTGCGTTCTCTATACTTTACATATCAGAAGCTTACTCAACTTCTTCGATAGTCGTTTTTACTTCTGTCGTGATCTGTTGTTCTTCTTCGTTGAAGTCTACAATAATGGTGTCTCCTTCGGAAACGGATGCGCGAATGATCATTTCTGCCATTTCGTCTTCCAGGTATTTCTGGATCGCACGTTTCAGCGGACGGGCACCAAACTGGATATCGTATCCTTTACCGGCAATGAAATCTTTTGCTTTCTCGGTAAGAACTAACTGATAACCCAGACCTGCCACACGTTTGTAAAGACCTTCCAGCTCAATATCAATGATTTTATGGATTGCTTCTTTATCCAGCTGGTCGAACATGATGATATCATCAATACGGTTGAGGAATTCAGGTGCAAAAGCTTTGTTCAGGGCTTTTTGTATTACACCACGTGAGAAATCCTTATCTGTTTCGTCCTCTGCTTTAGTACTGAAACCAACTCCCCGGCCAAAGTCTTTCAACTGGCGGGTACCGATATTGGAAGTTAATATCAGGATTGTATTCTTAAAGTCGATGCGGCGGCCCAGACTATCTGTCAGGCGGCCTTCGTCCAATACCTGCAACAACAGGTTGAATACATCTGGATGCGCTTTTTCGATCTCATCCAGCAATACAACTGAATAAGGTTTACGCCGTACTTTCTCTGTCAACTGTCCACCTTCTTCATATCCTACGTATCCCGGAGGTGCTCCGATTAAACGTGATACGGCGAATTTTTCGAGATATTCACTCATGTCGATGCGTATCAGCGAATCGGCAGAGTCAAACAGGTATTCAGCCAACATCTTAGCCAGGTGTGTTTTACCTACCCCTGTCGGGCCAAGGAACATAAAAGTTCCGATTGGTTTGTTCGGATCTTTCAATCCTACCCGGTTGCGCTGTATTGCTTTTACTACTTTTTGTACTGCTTCGTCCTGTCCGATTACCTTGCGTTTCAGAATCTCTGACATTTCAAGTAGTTTCAGGTTTTCAGCTTTTGCAATACGTTGTACCGGAACGCCTGACATCATGGCTACTACTTCAGCCACTTTTTCTTCGTCGACCGTTTCACGGTGTTCCTGTAACTCCTGTTCCCATTTTGCTTTGGCAGCTTCGAGCTGCAATAGTAACTGCCTTTCTTTATCTCTGAAACTGGCTGCCAGTTCAAAATTCTGGGATTTTACTGCTGCCAGTTTTTCTGTTTTTGTATCTTCTATATGTGCTTCCAGTTCTTCGATACTTTTCGGCACAATGATATTGGATATATGTACCCGTGATCCGGCTTCGTCCAGTGCATCGATTGCTTTATCTGGGAAGTTACGGTCACTGATATAACGTTCGGTCAAATTGACACATGCTTTTAATGCATCGTCCGTGTAAATTACATTGTGATGCTCTTCGTACCTGGGTTTGATATTTTTCAGGATTTGTAATGTTTCTTCCGCAGTTGTGGGGTCTACAATTACTTTCTGGAAACGGCGTTCCAATGCTCCGTCTTTTTCAATATTTTTCCGGTATTCGTCGAGGGTAGTGGCACCGATACATTGTATCTCACCTCTTGCCAGAGCCGGTTTCAACATATTGGCTGCGTCCATAGATCCGGAAGCCGATCCGGCTCCTACAATCGTGTGGATTTCGTCAATAAACAGAATGATATTCGGGTTTTTAGAGAGTTCGTTCAGAATTGCTTTGATACGCTCCTCAAACTGTCCGCGGTATTTGGTACCGGCCACAATGGATGCCATATCCAGACTGATCACCCGTTTGTCGAACAGAATGCGGGATACTTTCCGCTGTACGATACGCAGTGCCAGACCTTCTACTATAGCCGATTTACCAACACCCGGTTCACCAATCAGTACAGGATTGTTTTTCTTCCGGCGGCTCAGGATTTGCGCCAGGCGTTCAATCTCTTTTTCACGCCCTACGATCGGGTCCAGACGGTTTTCGGCTGCAGCACGTGTCATGTCTGTACCGAAATTATCCAATACCGGTGTATCGTTCGGTGATTTAGACTGTCCTGCGGTTGTTCCGGACGAACGCGACTCTTTGCGTGAAGAGAATTCGTCTTCATCTTCGTCCTCGTCGTCTGTAAATCCGTCGGTTATCTCGTCAAACTCTGTTACATCTTCCATTTGTTGGCTATTTTCATCTGCCAGATTGTTATAGACAGCGCGGTAAGTTATACCGGCATCGCCCAATACTTTGGCAGCTACATTAAACTCTTCTTTCAGAATTGCAAGCAGCAGATGTTCCGTACCGGTAACATCGCTTTTAAATAAACGTGCTTCGAGCACACTCATCCGCAACACACGTTCGGTTGTCTTGCTGATGGCAATATCTTCCTGTAGTGTATCTTCCGATTCAAAAGTATTCTTGATGTCCTGTTCGATGTTTGTTTTAATCTCCAGTATATCAGCGTTTAGGTTCTGCAAAATTTGCATTGCCTTCCCATTTCCGGTACGTATAATTCCCAGCATTAAGTGTTCCGGTCCGATATAACTATTTTGAAGTCTGGAAGCCTCTTCACGGCTATATTCCAACACATCAACCAAGCGTTTTGAATAGTTATTCTTCATATTATATGATTCTCCTTCCAGTGCAAATTTAATTAATACTCTCTATATAACAGCAAAATTCATGCCAATGTTGGTTATAAAAAGTGAATGGAACCACTTTCGCAAGCAATTCCATTCTAAAGTTTCATATACTTTATTACCCTAGTATATAAATTACTAACTATGTGAATTTTTGTTAGTACGAGGATACGGCTTTCGCAAGGGGTATTCCTCTTCATTTTTGTTCGCCAAATTATTAATTGATTCTTAACTTCAATATTATTTAGTCAATTTCCAAACATATCATACTCCCGGTCTCATAAACAGGATTTATAATAAATATATTGTTTGGATAACCGGATATAAGAACTGTCTTTACGAAAACAAAAAAGCGGAAAGGCAGGATCCTATTTGGCAACACAGGGAGTCGAAGCCCTACACACGCAACAAACAGGAAACGCCCCCCCCGCTATAACACGGAGGACGCCTAATCTGTTCTCAAGGGTGTGTACAATTTTTTTTCGACTTTTGTGTTGCACCTGAAACCAGTTAAACGTCATTATATTTAGTAAAATATAAAGTCTCTCTTGACTAAGGGCAAAGGTAATATATATGTTAATACCATGCAACCCTTTTAGCCTATAAATTGTTGTAAAAGCTAAATAAAAACATTGTTTTTTGTCTAAAACCCTTTTTAATAAAGGATTCATACAATAAAGAAAAATCTTAAATTTTGTTCTAAAAGGGAATTATTACCATATATAATAGCTTGTAAAAGTTATAGATTTTAATTGCTGGACTATCAAATGGCAAACTGTCAATAAATAACAAACTGTTAAATGAAGTAGTACGAGAAACCGATATTTGGAGCTGTTCCGGGTAGTAGGTAGAAATAATGGCCTGAGGCGAAATTCAGTAAATACAATTTGTTAGTAAACCGGGCAGTATCCGATACAAAAGAAACCTCTTTTTGTTTTTATACGGATCATTTTCTCCTTTTAGTAAGCAGTAGGGTTGTTTATACAGTCAATTTATTAATCTTCAAAAGGTGTTCTTTAAAGACCAATCAGCGAAAAAAATAACTCTTTTTTTACCGGAAAGGATGATTTTTTGGAAAAACCGGCTATTTTTCCCGAATCATGCGGATGATTTTCTGATTTTATTCGCATGAATCCGGAAAGTCATCCGCATGAAAAAAGAGAGCCATACTAATGATTTTTGTCAAAATATGTAATTAAATATGTTAGAAAATAAATATAGCTACTTTTTTTCATCTAAAAGCTTCATTAGGGTATTTTTACCAGTAAGCCAAAAAGAGGATTCTCTAACAAATAGATAGTAAAAAAACAATATATATATCATATTAGAGGGATGTATTGGTCTTTATAAAGTGGAGATTTCCCGGTGCTAAAACCAATCTATAATTCCCCTGCGTTCAAAAAAGGTCTTTTTCCCGGGATAAATTGAGGAATAAGACCTTTTTATATTTTGATGAACTTACTATACTTTAATAGGTGTCGGCGATTGATTCGATTTTTAATTGTTTATCGAAATCTGCTTTTTCCAGGTCTGTTTTTACGTGTATGGTTACCGGTTCGCCGGGTAACAGGTCGAAATAGTTGTCTGAAAAGAAATTATTAATCCCTTCGATACTCAGGAATACTCCACGGGCATATACATCGCTTTGAACCGTAACCAGATAACCATCGTTGGCCGGGATGGAGGTTACCCGGATAGAAGTTTTAGGGAAATCGATCTCTTTATAACGGGTAAAGAAATAGTTGTTCCTGTATTTGTTTTTGCTGCCGTCCGTGAAAGTGGCATGCAATACTACTTCGTTGCGATTACGTCCGGCCAATACTTTATCAAGCGATTCGGAATGTTGTATTTTACTCTGGTTGGCAGGAACAGTTACCGTTTTTTTCTGTTCGTACAGTAAATTACCTTTTAAATCCATCGTACGGATTTCCAATGTTCCCCGGGTACTTTGCAGGCGGTCGGACACAATATAAATATCCACTTTATAGTCTGCTGCAATAGGGGATACCAATATATCTTCAAAAGCTTTTTTGGTGAAATAATGTTGTGCTTTCCAGCGTCCGTAGTAATCCCGGCTTGACCAGGATGCTACCGGCCAGCAATCGTTGTGCTGCCAGAACAACGTACCCATACAATAAGGCATATCCCGTCTATGTGCTTCGATAGCAGTCTTAATTGCATCTCCCTGTAATAGTTGTCCCATATAGAGGAAGTTCGGGAAGTCCTTCGGTTTGCGGTATTCATTAAGTAAATACCATTCTATTAAACCATTGGCATGGCTACCCCCCCCCGCTGGTGAGCCATCATCACTTCCGAAAAAATATCATGGTCCCGTTCTTCGGGTGCATATTGTAGTACCGATTGATATTCAGGGAATGACTGGAACCCGTATTCGGAAAAGAAACGCGCTCTTACAAAATTATAATTGGCAATAGAATCTTTCGCATGCCATACACCCCAATAATGGGCATCTCCGTCAGGATTCCAATTGGTTGTTCCCGATTCGCATTTAGCATCCGGATCACCACCATACGGTGAAGAGGGCCAGTAAAAGGCTGTCGGATCGTATGCTTCCACTACTTCGGGCAATACTCCATGAAACAGGTCTTTATAATCTTTGCGCATCTCTTCCAGTACACCCAGTTGTTCGTATTTTTTCATCCATCCCCAGTTAAACCAGGCTGTATGATTTTCGTTATTGCCACACCAGATTGCTATAGAGGGATGATTACGTAAACGTACTACATTATCAATAGCTTCCTGCCGGATGTTTTCAAGCATATCCGGATTCATCGGATAGGTACTGCAGCCAAACATAAAATCCTGCCAAACCAGAATACCATATTGGTCACAAAGGTCATAGAATATGTCGTCTTCATAAATCCCTCCACCCCAGACACGTAACATATTCATATTGGCATTTACTGCGTCCAGAATCGTCTTTTCGTAGTTTTCGAATGTAAGGCGGGGCAGGAAGTTATCCTGTGGAATATAATTGGCTCCTTTGGCAAAGATGTCTATCCCGTTCAGGCGGAAATAAAATGTAGTTCCTGCCTCGTCTTTATCCCGTATTACTTTTATTTCGCGTATACCCAGTTTTTCTGTCCGGCTGTCTGCCTCTTTCCCATTGATAGAAAGAGTGGTAGTAAAAGGATACAGGTGGGCTTCACCTAACCCGTTAGTCCACCATAATTTCGGATTATTGATTACGAGACTGGTCTCAATAATATTTTTACCCGGTTTAACAGCAGCTTTTTGAGTCCAGCTATTTTTTATACCATCCGCTTTGATTTGTATTGTCGCTTCTCCGGCTTTGTCTGTATATAGGGTTACCTGTGCTTTAATTTTGGCTTGTTTTGCATTGACACTTTCCTGTATATAATGTACATTATCAATCCGGGCATCATCCCAGCCAATAATGTAAGCCGGACGCCATATTCCGCTGGTAACCAGCCGTGGGCCCCAATCCCAGCCATAATGATAACCGGCTTTCCGGGCGAAAACGCTGGTCTTTTTATCAAATATACCACCGTTTTCAGACTGGTCGTTTCCTGCTTCGTTTTCGTAATGCAGGGCATCGAATTTGGGTATATCTACTTTTAACGGCGAGTGGAAATAGATACGCAGATCATTTTCTCCCTCTTTGACGAATGGTTTTGCATCAATCCGCCATTCCCGGTGCATATTATCTGCTTTAAGCAGGCAACTATCGTTCAGGTAAACATCCGCATACGTATCTAACCCTTTAAAATAAAGCTCAATGTTCTGTTTCGAATAAAGTGTGGGAGATACAAATAGTGTTGTTTTATATTCCCAGTCTTCTTTATCTACCCATTGTACTCCCCGTTCGTTCAAACGGTAGAACGGATCGGCAATTATATCATTGGCCATTAGGTCCAGATGTACTACTCCCGGCACGGTAGCCGGATACCAGTTATTACCGCGGACCTGTTTGAATGTCCAACCCTGATTAATTTCCTGCCGGATCATGTTCTCTGCTATTGCAGAGAATGTTGTTTGAGATATGATACACACAATAATTGATCTTAATAGCGTTCTGAAGTTCATGATAGAATGTGTTTGTTTATATTGATTTTTGTTTTGTCTGTTTCCCGGATTTTTGTCTTCCGGTGTGTAAAGATAATCAATTAAGTTTAACAGATAACATTTCAATAATAGTATGTTTTACTCTTATTCTTTCTTTTCCTATCTTTGGGGAGCTAATGAAAATAAATAAATGTAGAACCATGAAAAAAGTCTTATTTCTAAAAATTACTTTTCTGCTGGCAGTTTCTTTGTTGGTAGGGTGTGCCACACAATCTTCGAAGGAAGGAATAAATAATGAGTCGCGAACATTGGTACATAATCCGGTATTGCCGGGTTATTTTGCCGATCCCTCGGTTGTAGAGCTGGATGGTGTATATTATATGTATGTAACATCGGATCCGTGGGGTACTAATTTCCTGGCGTGCTGGACGTCGGACGATTTTGTGAACTGGGAGTTTCATGCGCTTAACTGGCCTACAAAGGAGGCTTGCACAACTCCTTTTTCCAGCGACAGCCAGGTATGGGCACCTTCTGTAATAAAAAGAGGAAACGAATATTATATGTATGTATCGGTTGGTTCCGAAATATGGTGCGGTAAATCCTCCCACCCGTTAGGCCCCTGGGAAAATATGCTGGATGACGATGTGATGATACCATACGATACAACTAAATATTATCATGTAATTGACGCGGAAGTATTTGTTGATGACGATGATAAGTATTATTTGTATTGGGGTTCGGGCTGGAATTGGATAAACGGGCATTGCTATGTAGCGGAATTGGCTGATGATATGTGTTCGTTTAAAGACGAGCCGGTAGAGGTAACTCCGGCTAACTATTTTGAAGCTCCTTTGATGGTTAAAAAGGATGGTGTTTATTATCTGACCTATTCGGATGGGATAACTATGGATGATACTTATAAAGTACGTTATGCTGTAGGCGATAATCCTTATGGACCATTTACCGAAGCAGAAAATAGTCCTGTTCTGGCAGCACGCCCGGAGAAACAGGTATATGGTCCCGGTCACCATACTGTGGTTGAATTGGGAGGGGAACTGTATATCTTGTATCATAAACACCGCTTACCCTATGTAGAGGGGACTGCCTATCGTCAGACCTGTATGGATTTAATGGTGGTTAATACTGAAAAGAAAATAATTGAGACTATTGAGCCTACTGATTCGTTGTATATCAATCTTCCGGCAAAAGAAGTTAAGCAACCAATTACATTGAAAGAAATTATTGCCGGTTCGGAAACAATTAGTAGATATGAAGGCGTAAAGTATACACAAGAGGATAATTACCAAACCATTTGGCGTCCGATGCCGGATGATGTTACCCCTTGGATACAAATGACTTTACCGGAAGGGAAAAATGCGAAATCACTTGCTATACGCTTTGAATATCCCTGGAAAGAATATCCCTTTGATTGCGAAGTGTCTGCAGACGGTGAAGCATGGACAGTGATTTATCAGAATAAAGGAGAAGAAATGGCCGGATCACCGTTAACTATTTCTATACCTAACAATCCCCGTTATATCCGTCTGGCATTCAAAACTCCTGATGTGGCAATCTGGCGTATCGCGGTTTACGAATAAATAAAAAGTAAATATATAGAGAATATATGCATCCCCCATATTTCCCATTTCTATGGGAATATGAGGGATTTTTTGTTTGGTTATTTTTTTATCCGGTTATCCTTGTATTGTTTTATGAAATGGTCACATTGATTCCGTAGATCGGACAGAACTTTCTGATAGCCCGGATCTGTTGCCAGATTTTTTATTTCGAGCGGGTCGTTTTTCAGATTATATAGCTCTTCCGGAGCATCAATAAAACGGTATCTGAAATACTTCCACTCGTTGGTGCGGACTCCTTCACTGGAGGGAATAGCCGGGAGATCCCAGAGATGCTCGAACAGAATAGCATTTCGCCGGGGTGTTTCCTGTTCTGGTTGGTAGTAGTTGCAAAGGCTGATTCCCTGATAAATAGCCGGTATTTTAACCGATGCTATATCCAGAAGGGTAGGAGCGATGTCGATATTCAGTACCGCTTCTTCTACGTCCCGGTGTATTCTGTACCGGGGATCGTAGATAATTAAAGGTACCCGTAGTGAATTTTCATACATCAACCATTTTCCTGCCAGCTGCCGTTCACCCAGGAAATAACCATTATCTCCCATAAAAATGATGATTGTATTCTCTGCTATTCCTTTTTCTTCCAGCACTCTCCGGATATTTCCAATCTCGTGATCTACTTCGCTGATCATCCGGTAATATCCTTTCAGACTGTATTGGTATTTTTCCGGTGTATCGTACCGCCATGTCCAACGAACCCGGTTGAATCCGTCACGAACCTCCTGTGGCAGAGCCTGGAAATAATGATCCTCAGCCAATAATGGTGCCGGAATTGTAATATCCCGGTATAGCTTACCGGCCTCTTCGCCCCAGAAATATTGTTCGGGTGCAGGGTCGTGGGCGTGTGGCGCACTGAAGCTAAGGGATAAACAGAACGGAGTGTCTGTAGGGATACCGGATATATATTGTTGTGCCAGATAACCGGTATAGGGGGTCAGATGAACGGTATCTTTACCTATTGTTTTAAAATAATACCCTTTATCGTTATCCCGGTCGTATATTTCAGCCGTATCAAAAATAGATTCTGCCTGCGGATACTCTACTCCAAACTTTCCGAAAAAAGCAGTCTGGTATCCTTGTTGCCGTAACAATACAGGATAAGAGATTTCCATGTATTCGTCCGGCAGATTCCCTGTTCCAAACGTATAGCCATGTGTCCGTTCATATAATCCGGTCAGAATGGATGCCCGGCTGGCAGCACTGATAGGAGTGGTAACGAAAGCATTCCGGAAATAGATACCGTCTGTTGCCAAACGGTCCATTTCCGGTGTATGAATATCTTTGTTACCGGCATATCCTAAAGCATCCCAGCGCTGATCATCTGTCAATATGAAAATAATATTCGGTTTGTCTCTCTTTTCGGTTTTATCCGAAGCTTTTGCCGGTATGACTCCGAGGAGTATACAGGCACTAACGTATAGTTTCCGGTACATATTTTATATTTACAGGTTTGTTATTTTAATATCCGGGATTCTGTTCCAGCCCGTTTATTTGTATTTGTTCGGCTGGTATGGGAAGTAGTAATTTATAAGATTCCATTTCGAAGGCATTCGCCGGAATGAAAGTTTTTCTTGCTTTTTCTCTTATTCCATGTGCTTTCATAACTTCTAAAGCACGTCCGGTACGTTTCAGATCATACCAGCGATGATTTTCAAAACAAAACTCTACCTGACGCTCTTTCTCGATCAATGTTCTTAACTCCTGCTGTGTATAGGAAGTCCTGGTTTCCAGTCCGGCCCGTGTACGAACCTGTCTGACAAAAGGTATCGCATCAGCGGTTTGGTTCATTTCGTTCAACACTTCTGCATACGATAAGAGAACATCCGAATAACGGATAATAGGGAAATTGTCTCCGCAACGGTCGTCGGGTGCAGAAATGGGTGGTTTATATTTTGCACAGTAAGGAATATCGTACACTGTATTGTCCCAATCCGGACCGTACCAGTATCCGATAGAAACCTCTTTTCTTTTATCGCCCGGCTCGAATGCATCCAGCAGGTCCTGTGTAGGACGTACTAATCCTGCCCAGTTGATATTTATATTCGGACGTTGGGTTACGTCGCCTTTTGACGTATTGGGGGCATGAAGAAAAATAAACCGTTGCGATAGGCCTGATGTGCTTTCCGAGTATTGAGCCGAGAAAATAGTCTCTTTAAAATCTTTTTGTGCCGGATTAAATAAATCGGCATACTCCGGAAGTAAGATGTATTTTTCTGCCTGGATGATGGACCGGTATAGTTTCCCGGCTTCTTCATAATTCTGTAGGGTCAGATATACTTTTGCCAGTAATGTTTTTGCCGCTGTTTCATTTGCACGTCCGTCTTCTTCGTAATCCTGTGCTTGTTCCAACTGTGCTATGGCCTCCTGTAAATCTGAAATAACCTGCTGGTAAATAGCTTCTTCCGTACTACGCTTTACATTTACAGCATCCTGCCCGGCAAGGGGAGTAGTAACTAAGGGAACACCACCATACTTCCGTACCAGATTAAAATAATACATGCCTCTCAGGAAAAGGGCTTCTCCCATACAACGGGCCCTGAGTGCTTCGGACGACCATTGAATGGTAGCCCGTTCCAGTTCCTGCAATAATTTACTGCAACGGTATACCCCGGTATAGCAGGTACTCCAGAAATTGTTAACCGTTTCATTGTTGGCAGAGACAAGAAAATTATCAATTACTCCCCGGGTAGCTTCTCCGGATGTTGCACAATATTGAATCCCCAGGTTGTCGGATGCCAGTTCGGTAATCACCCAATGATTGTTTTTCTCCATATTTCTTAATGAAATATAGCAGCCGTTCGCTAATAATATATATTCTTCTTCCGATTGGTAAAAGTTTCCTTCGTTCAGTGTAGTATTAGGATATAACGTTAGAAAACTATCCGTACAGGAGGATAAAATTAAAATGAAAGTTATATATATATACTGTTTCATATCAATTATAATTTTGTCAGTAAATTAAAATCCGATTTGTAGACTAAAGGTAACTGTCCGGGCCAACGGATAAGAAGTCATGTCCAGTCCCGGAGCAAGCGTATTGTCTATGCCGTTTTGTTTGGACTCCGGATTGGCTCCCGAATATCCGGTAAAAGTGGCTACATTCTGAATACTACAGGAGGCTCTTACCTGTGAAATGAATTTTGTTTTCCTTACTAACTGTTGCGGAATTGTATAGCCAAAGGTTATATTTGCAATCCGCAGATAGGTAGCATCTTCAATCCATAAACTATTTAACCTGTGTCCTAAACTGGGTGTTTGGGCAACAACACCGGCATGGATTCCGTCGCCCGGGTTTTCCGGGCTACGCCAACGGTTAGCCCATTCGGCTCCTACGTTGAAAAAGCCCTGCAGGTTGTCTGTACTCATACGAAGCCCATTCACAACTTTCCCTCCGTACTGCCCGTTGGCAATAATACTTAAATCAAAGTTTTTATAGTAGAAGCTGTTCCGGATACCAAAAATAAAATCGGGGTGCGGATTACCGATAGCTGTATAGTCCAGTATTTCTGTAATAGTACCGTCTCCGTCCAGATCAAGATATTTAACTGCCCCTTCGTATGCTGTAGGATATTTAGCCACATCCGGGTTGGCCAGGTCTTCCGCAGTGTATATCCCGTCTGATACGAATCTGAAAAATTGTCCGATAGGTTTTCCTACCTCGGTAATATGTGAGGATCGTCCGTCTACATTACCGCTTAGAATGCGGTCGTTATTGGCATTGGTAGAAAGTACCTTATTTCTGTTAAATGAAATGCTCACACCTGCTTCCCAAACGAAAGTGCTTCTTACCGGCGAACCGCTCAGGTCTATTTCCAGTCCGCGGTTTCTTACACTACCTTTATTTGCGATCTGCGAGCTGAATCCGGTAATAGTAGGAATCACATCATTGATTAACATGTTGTTACTTTTTCTGTTGTAGAGGTCTACAATCAAAGCCAGTCTGTTCTGAAATAAACTCAGGTCGATATCCAGGTCAATCTGTCCGGACTCTTCCCAACCTAAATAGGGATTTGATAATCCTACATAGGGAGCACTTACCTCTGTATTGTTAAAAACATAGGAGCCTGATATAATAGTGGGCAGATGCTGGTAATTACCAATGTTGTTGTTTCCGCTTTTCCCATAGCTTACCCGTAGTTTCAGGTTAGAGATATATTTATTTTCTTTCAGGAAATTTTCTTCGGAGATGCGCCAGCCTCCTGCAAAAGAAGGGAAAAAAGCGAAACGGTTATTGACACCAAACCGGGAAGAACCGTCAGAGCGAAATGTAGCGGTAAAAAGATATTTATCCCGGAAAGAGTAATTCAGGCGGCCGATATAGGATATCATACTCCATTTACCTACAGATTCGTCCCACGAACTAATCTCCTGTGCTGCATTAATTGTTTCGATCAGGTCATTTGGATAAGGACCGGCATCGATAGACATTCCTTTTCCGGTATGTCTTTGGCGTGAATATCCTACCAACGCATTAATTGAATGGGATTTGAAACGTTTCTGATAATTCAGTGTGGTTTCCCACAACCAGTTAAAACTGTGTTCCTGGTAATTGCTTGATTTACCCAGGCCGGAAGGCGGATTATTTTCTCCTCCTACACTACCCGGAGTGTAACGTGTAGACCGGGAGCCCGCAAAGATGGTATTTATGGATGTTTTGACTTTTAAGCCGTCAATAATTTCCCATTCCACGAAAGAAGAGCCCAGGTTCCGTACTTCCTGTTGAGTGCGGATTGTGTTTTCAAGCATGTATAACGGATTGACGAATCCCCAGGCTGTATGATACCGGTTCTGGGGTGAGGTAAGGTATTCTATCAGATTGCCCTTCTCGTCATAAGGCGAGAGTACCGGGTTGGCCCACAGTGCGATACCGATTACATCGCTTCGTCCTGAATTGGTGTTGGCAATTTTCTGATTAATATATACAGGCTGTAAAGATGCATTGATCAGTACTTTGCCGAATTGATTATCTACATTTAATTTGGCACTGTAGCGTTCCAGTCCGGTATGTCTTATTACTCCCTCCTGATTCATGTAACCAGGACTAAAGAATGTGCGTGTATCTTCCGAACCATGCGATATGCTGACTGTATGTTCCTGCTTCAAGGCAGTTTGTAACAGCATATCATACCAGTCAGTGCCTTTACCGGTTAAACTTTCCAGGTCACGGTATTCTTCGGGGTAATCTTCAGGTGTGGGTTCCCGGTTTTCCTGCTTACGTACGGCCAGATCAATGCGGTCCCGTTGCAGTTCGGCAAACTGCCGCTGATTAAGCATTTGAGGTCTTCCTTTTTGAGGAACCTGCTGAAAACCCACATTCATAGAATAGTTTATCTGTGTTTTTCCGGCTGTACCTTTTTTAGTAGTGACCATAATAACACCATTGGCTCCCCTGGAACCATAAATGGTGGTTGAAGATGCGTCTTTTAATATGGTAATGGTTTCAATATCATCCGGATTGATAAAGAGCAACGGGTTTGTTTGCTGGTTCATTGTAGATGAGTAAGGCATTCCGTCAATCACGTACAATGGTTCGTTGCCGGCACCTAATGATCCGCTACCCCGTATCTTAACCGATGTCCCGGCTCCCGGTGCGCCGGATAGCTGTTGTATCTGTACACCTGCCACCTGGCCAATCATTTTCTGGTCAAGGGTAGCTGCCTGAACATTGGAAATCATTTGTTGATTGATAGTGGAGACTGATCCGGTCAGGTCTATTTTTTTTAATGTACCGTATCCTACCACCACTACGTCTTCCAGAGTCTGTTTATCCTCCTGTAGTACAATAGAGAAATTGGTGCGGCCTTTTACAGGTATTTCCCGGGGCAGATATCCGATATAAGATATACGGATAAAGGCTTCGTCTGGAACCTGCAGGGTGAATTGTCCGTCAAAATCACTAATGGTTCCGTTGTGAGTGTCTTTTTCCATAACATTGGCTCCGATCACAGCTTCTCCGTGGGCATCTATAATTTTACCAGTAATTGTTTTTTTTGCCTGCTGGTTAATTGCCTGTTGATTACGGGCTATATATACCTGGCGGTCATCGATTCGATAGGTGTTATCTGTCTCCCTGAATAGTTGGTCCAATATATTTTCAATGTGCTGATTTACCACATCAATAGAGACTTTCCGGTGTATGTTTACCGCTTTGTCATTATAAAAGAAAATATATTCACTGTTTTGTTCTATTTCATTAAATACTTCCCGCAGAGTTTTTTCATTCATTTTCAATGTCAGCAGCATAGATTGTGAATAGCCGGAAGCGGCAGTGGCAAGATTTATTCCTATAATAAGAAATAGGGTACTTAATTTCATAATCCGGATTCCTTTTTTGAATTTAGCAGATGTAATACTAAAGTTTTCTTTTTTTGTTATACATTTGTATTAATATTAAGTTTATAACTGTTTGGATAGTAGTTGTAATTTAATCATTTCAGGCCGGTGGATATCGCAAATATCCACCGGTTTTCTTTTTTACATCAGGTCATTTTACATAGGCATATTTTTTATGGTTTAAGACTTAAATAGTGTATTCCATTTTCTTTCCGGTATTCGATTGGTGCCGTATAGGTTAAACCCTTCAGCACTCTTTCCGCATTTTCTTTCAGGTCGAATTTGCCGGAGTAGGTCATTTGTGCAACCTCTTCTTCATATTGAATAGCAATACCATAATAGTTATTCAGATAATTAAAAAGAGATTTCAGAGGGTCGTTTTCACAGATATAATAACCTTCTTTCCAGGAAATATATCTCTTTACATCAACTTGTTGTATCGTTGTTTCATTCTTTTCCAGACGGAACAACTGATCGGGTAGCAGTATGATTTGATCACTATTTTCTGTTTTAGGTTTTACTGCTACCGAGCCGGATACTAAAACTACTATTTGTGCGGGTTGTTCTTTATAGGCTGTAATATTAAAAGAGGTACCTAATACCTGTATGTCCAGTTTTTCTGTTTTTACTATAAACGGACGTTTGGTATCGGGTGTTACTTCTATATAGGCTTCTCCTTCAAGGTAAATTTCTCTTTTTTCCGGTTTAAAGACCGGCGGATATACCACACGTGAAGATGCGTTCATCCATAGCCGCGTTCCGTCTGAAAAGGTAAGAGATGAAAACCGGCCTTTAGGGGTAACTACCTGGTTATAGCTATCATTCGGGTTGGGTAGTTGAGATAATTTTTCTATTATTGTTGAGTTGATAGTGGCTTCTCCGTTTTCATTGTGTGCTATTCCCGTATGATTTTCTTTGATCAGAATGCGGCTATTATCAGCAAAAATGAATTGAATATCCTGTTCCATACTGTCCGGGGCTGGAATAGTTTTGATATTTATTTCTGTTTCTGCCGAAACTGTTTTACTCTCTTTATTCACGGCAGGAGTAAAAAGTATGAATATAAATCCTGCGATATAGGCTACGGACGACAGGAATAGTAGAAAATATTTTCTGTTGTTGTTTTCTTTTTTTTCACTGTTTTGCATGTGGATGGTTGTCCACATATCCGCCATTTCATCTTTTGTGAGTGACTGGTTGGTTTTGCCCAGATTCCGGATATAGTGACAGGCCAGTTCATAATCGTCGGGATCGACAAGTTTTTTTCCTGCATTTCATGCCAGTAGCTTTCACTTTCTTTTGCCGGATGAAGGACAGAATGGATAAAATATTCATTTTCCAGTAAGTCTGCTAATGTATAGGGTATATTTTCTTTCATGTTGTTTAGCTGTTCTTTATCTATTAGACAATCTGTTTTTTTGTTTGTACTCATTTCCGGTTATTTATTTTGTCCCGTATTTTAAGTATGGTACGGTGGAGTAAATTCCGTACGGATTGGTAATTCATTTGCATGAGTTTACAGATCTCTTCATAGGATAATTCTTCGACATACCGGTAATAAAGAACTTCCCGCTGGCGGGGTGTAACTGTTTGCATGATTGCTGCAATCTCCTTTTTTTGGATAGCTAACTTTTCTGTTTCAATAATTTGGTGTTCGGCTGGGTATTCCAGTTCAAAAACCGGTTCTATAGTATCTATATGGAAATGTTCTACCTCTTTTTTGAATAGATTGAAAAGTGTATTTTTCATAGCTGTATACAGGTAGACTTTTACATTTTTTACCGGTTTAAGTTTATGACGGCCGGCATAGATTTTAATAAATACATCCTGTGTGCAATCTTTTACCTGTTCGCGATTACTTGTAAAGTGCATACCAAAAACAAAAAGTTTGTTCACATATAGATTATATAATTCGGCATATGCTGCATCATCACCTTTCAGAAAGGAGTTCCATAATATTTTATGTTGTTCATTTTGTTGATTTTCCATTGTAAGAATTAAGAGTTAGTTGCTAACAAAAAATAAACCAGGTCTAATTATCAGACAATATACAAAACAGTTTGTACTCAATTGATAGGAAAATAATGATAAAAACTTCTCATAATTTCATTTTATGAGCCTTTGTACAATCCTGTTTTCAAATATTTATGGACAGATGCAGTAAGTTTTTAAGATTGGGCAGTAAGTTAACAAAATTAAATTTATTGGTGGTGGTATCCGTACTTACTGCCCGTTTAACTAAAAGTTATAGGAGCTGATTATTCAAAAGATAGTATTTCTTCCAGAATTCCTGTAGCCGTTTCAACATCCGGTACGTTTTTAATAGCAATGCTTCGTTTTCCTTTTGCATCTCTTAATTCGCAATTACGGGGGTATTTTTGTACATACGTAATTAATTTGCCAAAAGCATCACTTTGATAAAACGGACTATCCGGATTATTTACCAGGAAGAGGCTCATCCGTCCCTGTTTTAGTACAACTTTCTCGATTCCTAAACGGCGGGCCAAACGGCGAAGCCGTACTACCCGGATTAGTTCTTTACCCTGTTTGGGTATTTTACCAAACCGGTCTTTGAGCCGTTCTATAAATGCCAGGATATCCCTTTCATCCTCCATTTTATCTAATTCCCTGTAGAGGGAAACGCGTTCGGAGTCGTTGGGAATATAGGTTGGTGGGAACATCAATTCGAGATCGCTCTCTAAATAGGTTTCCCGTACATACTCTTCTCCTGTATTGGGTTTGCCGCTTTCTTCGTCTGCATAAAGGCCGGCAAATTCTTCCAGTTTTAACTCATCTACCGCTTCTTCCAGTATTTTCTGATAGGTTTCGTATCCCAGATCGGCAATGAATCCGCTTTGTTCGGCACCCAGCATGTTTCCGGCTCCCCGTATATCGAGATCCTGCATGGCAATATGGATACCGCTGCCCAGTTCCGCAAAGTTTTCGATTGCCTGCAACCTTCTCCGGGCTTCCGGTGTAAGGGTTGAAAGGGGAGGAGAGAGCAGGTAACAAAATGCCTTCCGGTTGCTGCGTCCTACACGCCCGCGTAACTGGTGTAAATCCGATAATCCAAACTGATGCGCATTATTAATGATGATGGTGTTCGCATTGGGAACGTCGATACCACTTTCCACAATACTGGTCGCTATCAACACATCATATTCGTAGTTGATAAAATCAAGTAATATTTTTTCCAGTTTTTCGGGTTCCATTTGGCCATGTCCTACACAGATACGTGCATCGGGAACTTCCCGTTTTACCAGAGCTTCTATCTCGTATATATTTTGTATGCGGTTGTTAATAAAGAATACCTGTCCGTTGCGGCTCATTTCGAAATTGATCGCTTCGCGGATAATGTCCGGATTAAAACGTTCAACCTCAGTCTGTACCGGGTACCGGTTGGGTGGGGGCGTTGTAATGCTACTCAGGTCGCGGGCACCTAATAGCGAGAACTGTAGGGTGCGGGGGATCGGAGTAGCCGTCATAGTCAGTGTGTCCACATTGCTCCTCATCTGGCGTAGTTTTTCTTTGACAGATACCCCAAACTTTTGTTCTTCGTCAATAATAAGTAACCCCAGGTCTTTGAATTGTACATCTTTACTTACCAGGCGGTGAGTACCGATCAGGATATCTACTTTTCCCTCTTTTACATCGTTGAGTGTGGCTTTGATTTGCCCGGCAGTTCGTGCCCGGCTGATGTATTCGATCCGGCAGGGAAAATTACGCAGCCGTTCGGAGAATGTCTGGTAATGCTGGAATGCCAGTACGGTAGTAGGAACTAATACTGCGACCTGTTTGTTGTCGGCCACAGCTTTGAATGCAGCCCTGATAGCTATCTCTGTCTTACCAAAACCCACATCGCCACAGATCAGTCGATCCATGGGCCGGGGACTTTCCATATCGGCTTTTACATCTGTAGTCGCTTTCATCTGATCAGGGGTGTCTTCGTAGATGAAACTTGCTTCCAGCTCGTTTTGCATAAAGCTATCCGGACTAAAGGCAAACCCTTTTTCCTGTTTGCGTTTCGAATAGAGGATGATCAGGTCGCGGGCGATGTCTTTTACCTTTTTCTTGGTCCGGTCTTTCATCTTTTCCCACGCCCCTGTTCCTAATTTGTTCAGGCGGGGTGGTTCGCCACTCTCTTTTCCTTTGTATTTTGATAGTTTATGTAGCGAATGGATGCTGACAAAGATGATATCATTGTTTTGGTAAATCAGTTTAACGGCTTCCTGCATTTTTCCGTTTACTTCGGTACGCACCAGGCCTCCAAACTGGCCTACACCATGATCGATATGAACGATGTAATCGCCGGATGTGAACTGGTTGAGCTCTTTAAGCGAAAGGGATATTTTTCCGCTTCGTGCTTTATCGCTCTTCAGGTTGTACTTGTGGAAACGATCAAAGATCTGGTGGTCTGTAAACAGGCAGATACGTAAAGAATTGTCGGTGAATCCGGCATGAATCGTTTTATTGATAGCCGTAAACGGAATATTTTCCTCCCGGTCTGCAAAGATTGTACGGATACGCTCTGTCTGTTTCTCTGCATCGCTTAATATATACAGGGTATAGCCTTTTTCCAGATATGTATGGAAAGACTCACTTACTAGTTCGAAATTTTTGTGATAAATGGGTTGCATCCCGGTATCAAAAGTAACGGTTGCATCGGGTGTTCCGGCCGGCCGGGTACCAATATGGATACGGCGGAAGTCCAGTACTGAACGGTAAAAATCCTGTCCGTTTATTAGTTTTCCCTGCATCTGTGCTTTATCTGCAAACGAGTATTCGTCCCCTGTAACCGGTTCTTCTTCCCATAATCTGTCCATACATTCTTTGCACCAAACCATATCATACAGGACTATAGAGATAGAGGGGGGAATAACTTCGAGCAATGATTTATTGGTATTACTTTTATTAATATCCGGAACAATGTAGATACTATCCAGTTTCTCTTTCGAAAGTTGTGTTTCCACATCGAATGAACGGATCGTCTCTACTTCGTTTCCAAAAAAGTCAATACGGTAGGGATATTCATGCGAAAAAGAAAAAACATCCAGGATACTCCCACGCATGGCATATTGGCCCGGTTCGTATACATAATCTACATGTTCGAAGCCATATTCGTCCAATACATCGGAAACAAACATGTTATCCAGCTTCTCTCCGGTATGTATTTTGAGTGTGTTTTCCTGTAATGTTTCGCCGGAAATTACTTTTTCGGCCAGAGCTTCAGGATAGGTTACAATAATAGAAGGTTTACCAGTATCCTGTAAACGGCTTAATACTTCTGTCCTTAATATTTCGTTTGCCGGGTCGGTATGTCCGTATTTTATAGCCCGGCGGTAAGAAGAAGGGAAAAAATACATCCCTTCGCCCCCTGTTATCTGTACCAGGTCGTGGTAAAAATAACCGGCATCTTCCAGATTATTAAGAATACAGATGAAACTCCCTTTCTTACGTGTAAATAATGAAGAGATAGCCATTGCACCGGCTGAACCGCTTAATCCTTTGAGGAATATATTCCGGGATGTATTATTTGTAAGTAAGGCTTCCGAAGCGGCTATCTGAGGGTGAGCCGCATATATAGTAAGTAACTCTTTTATTTCCAAAACAATTAAATCTTTATACAAAGATACTACTAAATTGACAATTGGCAATTGATAGTTGACAATTTTCAGACACTCTATTAAGTTAAATAAGAGAAAATGATTAATTTTGACACATAAACGCTTGATATTTGTCATTTGATATGTTAAGGCCCGACATAAACCCTTAATTGTCAATTGTCAATTGTCAATTGTCAATTGAATGAAATGAAGTCAGACAGTATAGTAATCATCCCTACTTATAATGAGAAGGAGAATATAGAAAATATTATCCGGACCGTTTTTACTCTGGATAAGGTTTTTCATATTTTGATTGTAGATGACGGATCACCCGATGGAACGGCACTTATTGTAAAGAATTTACAAAAGGAGTTTCCGGACCGGCTTTTCCTGATAGAGCGTTCCGGTAAGCTGGGATTGGGTACAGCTTATATTTGTGGCTTTACCTGGGGGCTTGAACATCAGTATGATTTTATATTTGAAATGGATGCCGACTTTAGTCATAATCCACAGGATTTGCCACGGTTGTATGAAGCATGTACTACCGGAGGTGCGGATGTGGCCATCGGTTCTCGTTACTGTAATGGTGTAAATGTAGTGAACTGGCCATTGGGTCGGGTATTGATGTCTTATTTTGCCTCTGTATATGTACGGCTTGTTACCGGCATGAAGGTACAGGATACGACAGCCGGTTTTAAATGCTACCGGCGCATTGTATTGGAAACGATTGATCTGAACCGGATTCGTTTCAAAGGGTATGCGTTTCAGATAGAGATGAAATTTACTGCTTATAAATTTAGTTTTAAGCTTGTTGAAGTACCTATTATTTTTATAAATCGCGTGTTGGGAACCTCGAAAATGAATACCTCTATATTCGGGGAGGCTTTATTTGGTGTTTTGTATCTTAAATGGAAAAGCCTGTTCAGAAGCTATCGGCGTTCCGGTTGCTAACCCTACTATCAATCAAAATGTCCGGTTACTTTATGGAGTTGTAGGGTAGGTATTTTTCTCCATATAGGTTGTAGGTGGCATACCAAAATGGGCTGTAAAACTACTACTGAAATAGGAGGGGGTGTTATAGCCTACTTTATAGCCCACTTCGGAGACACTCCATTTTTCGGTACTCAATAGATGGGCGGCATAACTCATCCGTATGGCTTTAATGAATTTCACCGGGCTTTGTCCGGTTAGTGATTTTAGTTTTCTATGGAGATGATTACGGCTTAATCCCAGTTTTTTACTCATTCCTTCTACTGTAAGTTCCGGATTTTCCAGATTCTCCGAAACATAGTCAATGATATTTTTTAAAAGTTTCTCGTCGGCACTGCTAAGTAACTGGTTGAATAGTTCACCGGATAAATTCTTTTCCAGATAGTTTTTAATCATATCCTGGTTTGTGTTTTCCTCCGAATCCGTCAATATAGTTTTTACAGAGGATATAGTTCCTGTGGGGTTTTTTCTTCTGCATACTGGTATATCTCTTTTTTTAACCGTTCCAGTATTTCCAGGTCTTGTTTTACGGCACCTCTATTTGGCCATGTATTTAGTTTATGATAAATAATTTTAACTTTATGTATGGTCTCTTCCAGTATTTCTTTCTTTTTGATATCATTTTCCTCTTCATAAAGTTCATTTAATGTATGTAATACGTTCAGAACTGGATTTTTAAAATTCTGATTCAGGTCGTTATATAGTTGTTCCCGGTATTGTTTCAGTTCATCTTTATTGGCTGTATTTTGTGTCTCCATAATTTTATAAACAACTTGTTTGAGAGTCAAATACTTGATCAGTAAAAGAATTGACCCGGCTCCCAGCAGTAAAATGATACAGAGAATTATTGGATTATTGAGCAGAGAGATTATTGTCATTGTTTTAAAGAATTTCGGGTTGTAAAGGTACTATTTATCTTGGTTGGATATGTTTTTGTTAAACATTTTTTGTTAAAATATTCCTGTTTTCCTTTTCAAAAAAGAACTTATTCGAGCATGAGGCTCATAAATCCGGTTTCTACCTGTATGAAAGGATTAAGTACCTGATTAATTGTGTATACCATACCAAAAGGAGTTTTTTCTCCTGTTGTCCAGGGGCTACGGATAACTAATGGGATAGAGGGATTCTCTTTCCATATGTTATGTAATATAATCTGTTTGTAGGTTTCGTTTTCATATATCAGTTCTTTTATAAGTATTTCATTTTTACCTTCCGGATAAAGGAAGGCCATAGCTTTGATGCCGGCAACATAGTCTGTAAGAATTTTTACAGATCCTCCGGATAGATATACTTCCTGCAGAATATGTGTGAAGTCTGTGTAATTATGTAATATAGTAACTTTTCGCCTGCGTGTTTGTTGATCAAAGAAATCGAAAAGGTTCTGTTCCGGAATATCTTTACCGGAAACCAGTTTTAGCCCGGAGTCCGTATCTGTGAAGTTTCCTTTATAAAGAGTTTGGTGATAATAGAAGAAATTCCGGTATCCCATTTTTTCGTAATAGTTGAATAATGTGTTGGAGGCCGGTATTAAAACAGCCAACTCATCGCCTCTTTCCCGAATCCGCATGTGAGCTTCTTGCATAAGGGATGTCATGATTCCTTTTCCTCTTTCTTCCGGGATGGTTGCGACTCCGCATATATAAGTAACCGGTATTATCGTGCCGTTTAATGTCATTTGATAAGGTATAAGGTGTAAAGCTGCAATGAGTTTTCCACCTTTATACTGCACCACTACATTTTCTTCTTTATAGACATGATTAAAGAAGAGATTAAGATAAGCATCCGTATCACCGAAAGTATCTTTCCATAACTGTTTTAATTCTTCTTTCATGCGTTTCCTGTAACTTATTTCCAAATATAACAAAAAGAATGGAGAAAGTACTTTAACACAGTATATATAGTAACAAATCCTATCGATTGTTAAATATGTAAAGTGTTTTGTACGGCTTTAAAAATCTTAACAACTTTTATTTTGTTTATTCTGTTACCCAACACATTAAAGGGAAAAAGTATGCTATATCTGAGCGAACATGCCGGATGTCGGAATTACGAAGGTGGACAAAGATCTTCTATAGAATATAGAAAGGTCAGACAAGGTGAAAGGATAGAATCGCAATTTCAGGAAAACAAAATTATTTTTCTTTTGAAAGGAGAGTTTTGTGTGAATTGCGGAGGGTATGATGATTGTTTTACGGAAGGACATCTAATGGTGATTCCTGCCGGGACACCTTATGTAGTAACAGCCCGTGAAGATACGGAATATATTATTTGCCGTGTATCTAATAATCTACATTTATGTGGTGAATTCTCGTTGGAAAGATTATTCCATGAAGAGGATACCAATAATTATGAGTGCCGGCCATTACCTTTTTGTGAGGCCATGCAGTATTATGTGGAAATGGTCTATCATTATCTGCAGGATGGCATCAGATGCCGCTGGTTTTTCGACATTAAAATGAAAGAATTAATGTTTATCCTGCGGAATTATTATACAAAGGAGGAATTAAAACAGTTTTTTTCTCCATTATTAAGTGATGATCTTTATTTTTCGGATTTTGTACTAAAAAATCACCGGAAAGTAAAAAATGTAAAAGAGTTTGCCGAACTGGCAAATTACAGTATATCCGGTTTTGAGAAACGATTTAAAAAGGTTTTTCATGTTTCTGCTTATCACTGGATGAAAGAACAGAAGGCGAAAGAGATTTTGTATGAGATACATACCAGTGATAAAACATTTAAAGAGATAGGATGGGACTATGGTTTTGCATCTCCGGCTCAGTTCAATGATTTCTGTAAAGCTAATTTTGGAATGACGCCGGGACAGATAAGAAGTGCAGCAACCAAAGAAGAAAAGTAAAAGAATAGATAGTTAAATAGAATGAGCTATGAAGAAGTTGATATATGGGATGATGATAGTAGCTCTGTTTTTTACCGCATGCCGGCAGGATGAATTTGCTGAAGTGGACCATGGGGTAAAAGGAGAAGAGCCGGTAGATGGGGAAAAGAGTACGTTAAAAGTCTCTTTTTCTTTCAATGGATATGGGACATATGCATCTACGGAAGATGAAGATAAGACTGCTCCTGAAATAGCGGTTAGTACACCATTGGAATTGTATGTGTTTTCGGAAAACGGACCTTTTTATGGCTATTTTTCACTGCCATTAAGCGGTTCTGCCAATACTTATACTTCTGAGGAATTTAAACTTCCTAAAGGAGGATGGTATATGTATGCTTTTGTGAATAAACCATCGGGGATTTTTCCGCAACCTACTGAATCCATGAGTTATATGGACTTTGAGTTGCAGAAAATAGAACCGGCTATAGCTTCTAACAGGGCATTTATGGGGACATTGCTCCGGGATAAAAAGACTGTTTCCGGAGGTGGTGTATCCGGTAATCCGGAACATATTAGACTGAAAATAGGGCATTTATTATCAAAAGTAAATATAGCTCCTGATGATCCGGAAGTAAAAGGAAATTTAAAAGGTAGTTTTCTCAAAAGTCCGACAGGGCGCCCTTTCTTTACTATTGGAAATACACCCAAAGCTATGTATTTGATTGGACAATGGGACGGTCCCTTCCGGCAGTTGGGCAGCCAGGTAATATCACCGCATTATTATAGTTATGATCTTACGGTTGATTTTGGTTCTGCCGATGAACGTTATCCGTATCCCAGTATGGGAAATGAATATTATACAAGAGAAAATACCAATGATGTACCCAGATATGAGAATTCTTCTTGTTTTCTTTTGTTGTATCATTATTATCCGCATGCAGACGAAGTACATAATATAAATCATCAAACCGGAAACTCTACTACTAATGAGACATTCTGGGTAGCTAAATTCAAAGATGGCAGCCAACTCATCTATAATATAGATCCGACCAGTCTTACTCATCCGGTAGCAGGTGAAGTAATAGATGTGACACAGCACCTAAGAGGAGAGTGTTATTATAGGGTTTATATTGCTGATAATTCCGAAATGACTCCTTCATTAAGATATGCAACCATTCGTAATCATTTTTATTATCTGACGGTCAATTCCATTTCCGGGTTTGGAAACTATCCCAAAGATGAGTGGGAAGATGAAGAAGATCCTCTCCTGATTGACCCTGACATTGACATAACTATTCATATGCAGGACTGGATTCCTTATGAGATTCCGGTCGATTTGGATTAAAGAGATAGATTGGCGGAAATTAAGAATACAGGGGTGCAGATTCGTAACTGCTGTTTACTTTTTCCGTCTTATCTTTGCCACGTACCTTTTGTTATACAACTCAATCCATCTTAAGCGCCCATGCACTTAATATAATAAAAGGGAACCTATATATATTCAGTGAAGAACCTCCGTGCGGAGGTTAGGCCTTCCGTAGGAGGTTCTTTCTTTTCTAACGCACTGATTCTTGTCCCGTAGAAAAAGCTATAAAGTAAAAAGTATGTAAGTGTACATATTTTGATTTATAAATTAAAGGAGAAGTGATGATGAAAAAGAAATTATTAAGTTTTCTATGTATAGGTTGTGTAGCATGTGCATTTACGGCCTGTAGTGATGATGATAGAAGTGAAGTAATTGATCCGGTAGATAACGGTAAAGTAGATAGAGTAGAGGATGCATTGGTTAGTTTCAGTATTAACCAGGCAAGTCCCGGCAGTTATGCCGCTGGTCCTAATATAGATCCGGCAACAGAGGCAGAGTCTGTAATTTCCAAAAATGTGAAAGTCTTTATTTTTGATGAAGATATGATTTTTGAAAAATCTGAAGACCTGAGTTTGACCCGCCAGGGTACTTCCAACGTATGGAATTCTCAATCTTTCATGATGTCTAAAGGTCCTAAATATTTTTATGTATTTGCCAATACACCGTCTGCGATGGCAGATCCTGGTTTAGGGGGATTACGGAGTAATTTCGAGAAAACTATTTTAGGAACAGGTAGTTATGCAGGTTATACGGCTGCCGCTATGTCAGCTGCTAATAACTTTACTATGGGTACTTTACAGGTAAAACAGGATGTGGTAACCGGTATAGATGAAACGACTCCTCAAACCATTAGCCTGGAAATTGGTCGTTTGACTGCTAAAGTAACTCTGAATAACCGGGAAACTCCGGCCATTGAATTAGGTGAAGGTATAAAAGGTACTTTCCATTTTGCTGAGGGTGAATTCCGTTTATTGAACGAGTCTAATAATTTCTATTGCATACCACAAACCAGTAATGGTTTTAATGTAGCAGGTAGTCAGACCTATTCACCTTATTTTGATGCGTATGCAGCAAGTAACTATATGGTTAATCCTTCATGGAGTAGTAGTAATGTTAAGACTGTAGCTTCTTCGCTGTACACCTTAGAAAACACCAATAATGTTCCATTAAATAAATCAGGAACTTCAGTTGAAATTAAATATGTGTATACTCCGGATGAAAGCGAAACCTATGATGTAAATAATCCTACACAAAATGTACAGTTATCAAAAGGACAGTCGTTCTGGATAGGAGTCAATGCAGCAGGAGAGAAAATTATATTTAATGATGATCCGGTGGCGAATAATGTAACGGGTATTGTAGACTCGTATGAATATGTAAATGGTGAAGTATATTATATTGTACCTATTGCAGATAAAACTGAAACAACAGCCAGTCTTAAATATGCAGTACTTCGTAACCACTCGTATCGTTTAACCGTGAATACTATTTCACGTTTAGGAAATTATGAACCGGGGGATATACCAGATCCGGAATTACCGATTGATGATGATGCATTAATAGATGTTGAAATTACGGTTCTTCCCTGGTTTAAAATAGAGCAGGATGTAGACTTATAAGATATTATTAAAGTATATTAAACAGTTTCTTGACAATCTTAACCACCGGAACATTTTATTGCTTCCGGTGGTTAACTCTTTTAAAAACATAAGGATAGCGTGGATATGAGAAAATTGACAAGAAACTGGATGATTATCCTTTTTACTATTTGTTGTGCCTCTTCCTGTGTAAAGGATGATATGAGTGATTGTGTAACGGATATTCCAGGCGGTGGAGAAGAAACAGAAACCGACTCCAGAGTACTTTACTTTAAAACTATTCCCGAAAAGTATCAATTTGAAGAGATTGTGGAAAGTGTACGTCTGTATGTGTATGATGACGATGAAAATCGTTACCTGAAAACATTCCGGGATGTAACAGCAGAAGAACTGCTTAGTAGTGCCTATGGAGTGATTCTTTCCGAATGGGAGGAACTACCGGATAATAACAACTATCATATTATTGGAGTACTCAATTTAAATGAACATTATGAGATTAGCGGACATGAAGCACTGGATAGCTATGAAACCCGTATTGTAAGAGATGAAAATCATGAAATAAGTGATGATTTAAATGATATATTTATTGGTTATATCCGTCTGGACCCTATCACCAAAACAGTTTATGAAGATACCATCTATCTGGAAAAATTAACCAATCGCATTTATCTTACCGTAGAGTTTTTCGATTTTGAACTTCCTGCCGGAACAGAATTAATTTCTTATATAACCGGAAGTAATTCGGAATATAACTACCTGAATAATTCTTTAGGTTATACCACTATGACTTATAAACCTCATACATATGGTGCGGAACATGAAAGTATGTTCAAATTCGAGTTAACAACCGGTAAACTATATCTGGAAGATGATTTGGTTTTGTGGATTGAAATGTATGATGTGTTAGGTCGGAAAGTAGGAGAACAATCCATTAATCTGACGGATAGAATTGCTGAAACTCAGGATGATAATGGTAATTATTTATATAATACCAATCAGAAGTTACAGGAAGAGGATGAATTTTACTTATACCTGTTAATTGATGGGAACTTTGAAATAATAGAATTTAATGTGAATGATTGGTATCTGGTTGTAGATCCAGGTGTCGATTTATAATCGCCGTTAAGGAAGTCCATTTTAATTAAAACCGAAAAAGAGATGAAAGAATATATAAAAATAGCAGTGTTCCTGATAGGAGTGATGATAGCTGTTTCCTGTGTGGATAATGACCCGGATAGCTGTAAAGGTGGAAGCGTTGTAGACGAAAATGGAGAGATGACACGGGAGTTTATCCTTCAATTACCTTCTCCTGTAAAAAATGTTTCTACCTATGCATCCATGACAGAAGAGGATGAAAATAGAATTGATGATTTGGTTCTTCTGGCTTTTAAAATAGAAGGTTCGAATGAAACGTTTGCTTATCAGGCTAAAGCTACTGCTATAGAAGATATAGGAAGTGGTTCGGATACGAAAAAAGTGACTGTTAAACTGAAAGTTAGTGATGATTATTATCGTTTTGTCTTTTTGGCGAACGTCACGAGTGAAATAGAAGAACAGTTAGGAGATATTGCATCGGTAGGTGAAAAAGATTTGGTACTTCAGCGTTTAACACAAACCTGCGAAGAAGAAAAACAGTGGGATGATACAGACTGTTTTCCTATGTGGGGAGAGTCGGAACCCTGGCAGATAAAAGAAGATGGTAATACGGATAAAAATGTAAAAATGATCCGTGCGGTTTCACGCATTGATGTAGTTTCCACAACGAATAATTTTAAGGTGGTAGGTGCACATTTGTATCAGTTCCACCGGAAAGGATATGTGGTACCTCATCCGGATAATATCAACAGTGATAAAACATCCCATACGGCAACAATCCCGGCGGAACCTTTGATGGTCGGAAAATCATTACCCTACAGTGCTGAAAATGATGAAATAGTACAAACTATTTATACCTATGAATCTTATAAAAATTCGGTTCATCTGGAGAAAACCTGTCTGGTCGTAGGTGGTATTTATTATCCGGCAGATTATAAAGATGGTGACCCAGAACCGGCTGTCAGCTGGTACCGGATAGATTTTGTGGATACTGAGGAGAAGGATATTCATTTACTTCGGAATCATTGCTATATCCTACGTATACGTAGTGTGGCAGGAGAAGGATATACAGACCCGGATGAAGCTTACGAAGCCAAACCTTTCAATATAATCGTAGATATATTGGAATGGGATCAGGGAGATATCAGAGATATTGAATTTAACGGACAGTATTTTCTGGGAGTAAGTGAGTCTGAAATATATATGCCTAAACCGGCTGATAGTACCTCTGTCATTATTACAACAGATTATCCCGGTGAATGGATAGAAACTTATGAATCAACTGATATAGAGGGGAAGGCCTGGTTAACACCGCATCCTGAAACCGGACATTTTACCGGTATTAAGCAAAAGGATAGATTGATCTTTAATCTTACGGAAAATAATGACGGAGCCATGCGTACCGGAAAGATTCATCTCAGGGCAGGTGTATTAAGGCATACGACTCATGTATATCAGGATATAGATGATGATCCGGGTGAAGTTGTATGGTTGGATGACAAAGGAGAAGCAAACTGTTATATATTAAGTCCTTCCGGAAACGGTATTCGTATTCCGGTATCTCAGGCGAATAAAGATGGAGTAGAACGTATTGGTGATAATGATGTAGTAGTAGCAGAAGTTTTATGGACAGATACTCCTTATCCTGTCGGAAATTCAGAATGTGTTATACGATCTGTAGATATTTCAGGTACAGGAAAAAATGCTCTTTTAGAGGTTGTTGCCAATAAAGTTTGGGGAAATGCAGTTGTAGCTGTTAAGGTAAATAATAAAATTCGTTGGAGCTGGCATATATGGGTATTAGAGTATCAACCCGAAGAAACTGCTATTAACTATAATAAAGGTGGATATGATATTACAATTATGGATAGAAATCTGGGTGCTTTAAGTACCGGGACAAAAGATCCTAAATCACTTGGGTTGACTTATCAATGGGGTAGAAAAGATCCCTTCCCGGGGTTAGCCGGATTTAATACATCAGAAGGTTTTCCTATCTATGATAAAAATGGTGTTCTTACTCAGATAACATTTACCTCTGTCAGTAGTAATAACATGCTGGAGAATTCTATAGAGGAACCGATGATATATATAAGAGGAGGAGGAACTTATAATGACTGGATAGGTACACAATGGGGAGATCTTCGTGATGATCTCTGGCAAAAAACGGGAAATGACGTTTCTCCTTATGACCCATGTCCGGCAGGCTGGACTATGGATATAGAGAGAAATTTCTGGGATTCCATGAATTATGATTTTGACTTTACTATGGAAAGTGGTGATTATGGGTATACTTATCAACTTGGTTATTGGCCTTCTGCCGGATACCGGGAAACTACAGGTGAATTTAATACAAGTGAAGTAGGTACGGTTGGTTATTATTGGATAGGACAGACTAATGGAGGGGATGCGAACGCTATAAAAATAGGACCTGGGGCTGCATCCAAAATACAAATAGGTAATCCCACCAGTCGTAGTAAAGGAATGAGTATTCGTTGTATCCTGGATAAATAAGGGGATAATGATATTAAATAGAAGAGGTGTTATTCTGTCTTTTTAGAATAACACCTCTTTTATTGACAAAGTCTGAATCTTACTGAATTGTTATTTCCAACGGTTCCCGCACCTTCTGAGCAAATTCCTGTACATATTTAAACCAGGCGAACGAACTGGCAAATCCCCATTTGTTCCAGCCGCCTCCGGCGTAATATACATATTCACTATCCGGTTCGTAGGTGCTGAATGCCAGAACATGGCCTTCTGCTTTGCGGTTTTTGGCTTCTGCTTCCGGGAAGAATACGGTCTCTGCTTTATCAACGGAATTAGGGAATACGGCTCCTACATACGTTTGTCCGTTTTCGGTTTCTACCGGTTCGGCATAAGCGATGTAACCGGCCTGGGCATCTGCCTGATATTCTTCGCTGGGTGCATGTATCGCAATCCCGGTAACTACTGTTTGCGGAGCATCCAGATTTAAATAAGATACAGTAATCTTATTCAGTTGGGAATAGGCATCCAGTGAAATAATTCGTGTTTCAACAACAGAAGAGTTATCACCAATAGTCAGCGGATTATAAACCAACTTCACTTTAAAACGTAAAGGGCCGTTGTCCAGTATTTCATATTGAGTATAGCAATAGGGATATACAATGTCGTCGTTTACCCATAAGGCTGATGTTCCTCCTCCTAAAGTGGGGCCGACACTGTAATAATCCAGACCGTTACCGTGGTCAATATGATAAGAGATAGAATCCGCCAGCGCCTGTGCGGAAACAGGATCTGTTTTCTTTAACTCAGCAATGCGGGCATTTGTTTCCGGATTCAGTTCTGTTGCGTAACGTTCTTCAACAACCATATCATGTACTCTTTTTACCCATACATCATATCCAAAAGCCTGCTCGCCGGTAGCCTGTAAGGCCGGTCCGTAGGTTCGGAAAGCAATACGGTCGTTTTCCCAGGCGATGTCGTCTACCCGTTCCGGATAATGTTTACCGTAGGCCATTACTTTAAATTCATCCGGCTGTCCGGCTTTGATCCGGTAGGTTACGCTACCTTTTGCCGCAACTGTTACAGGAAAAATAAGTTTGCTATCGGAAGTTACCTGATAAGGAACCTGTTTACCTTCTTCATCCAGTACAATAAATTCTGCGCCATTGAATGCATCCAATGTGTTGGCAGAAACTTCAGTTACTTCATTTGTGCGGTTCAGAGAGGTAGGATTACTCACCAGCAATTCTACTACTTTTTCCTGCTCTGAACAGGCAATTGCGGTGAAAATCATTAACATACAAAGTAAGTTTCTCATACATTTAAAGTTTAAATTATTGATTGATTTCTATATACGTTTACTTTATGGCTGTAAAATAATAAAAAAGTAGTTATTTATACCTTACACTTTACCAATCAATTATTTTTCATTTTCAAGAATAATCCGTTCTTTTGTATTCGAATTAGAGAAACGAGCCTCAATGAAAAATGCGATTACACCGGATATACTTACAACTTTGAAAGAAGGAGACCCAAAGGCCTTTGAAACCGTCTTTATTTCTTCCTTTAACAAGGTAGAGGTGTTTATTGCCCGGCTTATTAAATCGGTAGAAGATGCCGGTGAATTGGCAGAAGAAATCTTTTTTCATTTATGGTTACATCATTCTACTTTAAATACCGACCGCTCTTTTTCCTCTTTTATTTCTACTATTGCGCGCAATGCCGCATTTAATTATCTGAAACATGTATGTGTTGAAGAAAATTATGCAGCACCTGTTATCTCTCTTCGTGGAACTGACGATCCGGAAAATATAACTTATACTGGTGATATGGCTTTACTGATAGAAATGATAGTCAGTAAAATGCCTTCTCAACGTCAGAAAGTGTTCCGGTTGTGCCGTATGGAGGGATTATCTTATGATGAGGTTGCCGGGCAATTACAAATAGCCCGGAAAACAGTAGAGAACCAGCTTTCTCTGGCTGCACGGGATTTACGGCAAATAGAAGGAGTACTGGATCCGCTGAAAGAAATCCTGCAGGAATATCTGGTAAATACGTATCCACCGGAAACCGAAAATTATATCCGGAACTGGATTGTAAGCGAAGAGAACAAAGAAAGAAAAATAGAGGTTTTGTCTGTTTATTGGAATGAATTGCAGATTGAGCCGGATATTTTTATTTATGAAGCGTTGGGCAGAGTAAAAGCACGTATTTATGAATTTGAGAATGAACTAAATCTTTCCGGTGAATCCGGAGAGGAAGAAACCATAATAGAGGAACCGGTACAGGATGAACCAGCCGGACCGGCAACTATTGAGCCGGAAGAAGATCCCATAGAAGAAACAACGGAAGAAAAAGCTCCTGTTATCCAGCTTTCACCGGAAGAAGTAGAACCTATAGACATATATGAAACTCCTTTAATAGAGGAGCAGGCAGAAGATAAAGAAGAAAATAAAGAGCCGGAGGAAGAAGTTGTTATTTTCGAATCGCAACCTGTATTAATTCATTTGGAGGAGAATACTACTGAGGATAAGAAAACAGAAACTATCGCCGAAGAAAAAACTACGGTCAAGAGGGAACAAAAAGCTCCTGTGTGGTTTACAGACCCTCCGGTAAATGAAAAGAAAGAAAAATCATCCTGGTGGAGAATTGTAATCACCGTATTGATCCTTTTGATTTTACTTGTTATCGGTGGATATGTTTATTTGAATCAAACCAAACCCCAGCCAATTGCTACAATGCTAACAGTTAACGTACCTGAGAAGGAAAAGTCACGCATTATGCTGTCGGATGGAACAACTGTTTGGTTAAATTCTTCTTCTGTATTGACCTACCCGGACCGTATTATAGAAAACGAACACACCATTGAATTAAAAGGAGAGGCTTTTTTTGAAGTTATGAAAGAAGTGAATACTCCTTTAAAAATACAAACAGCGGGATTAGTTACCCATATAACCGGCGGAAGCGTAAACATTACTGCGTATCCGCAGGCAGAAGAAATTGTAATTATACCAGCTATTGGTGCGCGGGTAGAAATAGAAAGTGAATCAGATTTTTATACATTACCTGATTCTTCCATGTTTATCTGGTCCAAACAAACCGGAGACAGTATACAAATCGTCGGTGAAGTACCTTTGGCTCCCTGGAAAGAGAACTGAAACCACAAGAGGCCATCTTCGCAGACAGCCTCTTGTACGACAAAAAGTCGAAAGTTTAGGTACTAACAATCAATAATCAAAACAGTTGTATTATCCATAATACTTAGCCGAAGAAACTATCAGCATCCAGAATATTGCTTTTGTATACATATTCCTCGTTAGCTTTGCTTGCGTAAATGTATACCAGACTACCCCCTTTAATTGTATTGATGATATCATCGTTTACATCGTAAGGAATAGCCGGACAACCCAGGCTTCGCGGCAAACGTTTTGCACTGTTAATTACTTTCGGATTTGCATATTTAGACCCATGAATAACAATAGCACGTTCTTTAGCCTTATCATTGATACCTTTTTCCAGACCATTCAGTCGCAAGGCATAACCGAATTCACCATGGTAAGAGTTTTCAGCAAGGAAAAATCCCAGGGAACTTTTATTGGAATTCACTTCGTTAGAAAAAGAGGTCGGAGTTTCATACCCACTCTTTGCACCGTGTAATACATGGGTAGTAAACAATAGTTGCTTCTCTTTCAGATCCAATACATACATACGTTCCTCTTTAGATGACTTGGAATAATCAATAAGTGTAAGAACTTCTTTCTTTTCAGGATTGATCTTTTCATATCCTTCTATCGCCTGTTCAAAAGCTCTCCAGTCAATTATATCTTCCAATTCCATCTCTTTATATAGTTGAACCGCATCAATCGGAGGCATCCTATCTTCTATAATTACTTCTACTGTACTTCCGGCCTTTGCTCCCGGTATATTTTTATCATTATTGTTGCCGGTAGCAAAAAATGGATAGGTAATAAAGAGGTAATAAGTAGCGATGTTACAATAAGTAATTTGTTCATAGCAGTTAAAGTTTATTATTTAATTAAGCGTGGGCACTATTGCCCCATCAACGGTTAAATTTGTCAAGTAGTTTTTAGTTTGTAATTTCTTTCTTTTGTAGTTAAGGAGTAACTCCTCATCTTATTATTCATATAATGTCATCCACTTGACTTCTCAACTACAATTGATATATACAAAGATACTAACGATTTGGTAAACTGTTGTTTAAGTTCTTCAAAAGAAGAATAATAAAACTTAGTAAAAAAGGGTAATTTTGTTAGCTATTCTTGATAATTATAGGAATTAATTTAGTTAACAGATATGTGATAAATGAATTAAATTAAATAACTTTTTGGCCTATTAGGTATTAATTATATTTGAAAAAGTAAATTTGAAAAAAGATACTTTATTTTCTTCTTGATGCCTTTTATTTATAAATAAAATTATATATTTGTGAAATAGACTTGATTTTTTTTCTAAGCTAACAAACTATTTTGTAAACCTATAGGTTGTTACAGTTAGAT
>JAJQAZ010000154.1 GCA_021203545.1 Tannerellaceae bacterium
AAAATATAGTTGTTTGTGAAATTTATATCATAAAAATCAGATAATATACAGAATTAGTGAGTATATGTTTACAATAATGTCATTAATTGATTAATTTTATATCTTATCGGTTTGTTATAGGAAATAAAGAAAAAATAAATCCGCCCAGTATATTTACTTTACATATAAGTAAATATACTGGACGGATAAAAGTAGGTTCCCCTTTAGTTTTATTGGGAATATGGAAATTATTCTTTGCAGAGTTCGTTCATCAGATTATCAATGAAATTGACATATTCATTTAATTGTTCCGATTTTTTTACTGATATATCACGATATTCGGGTAGGTCAATGTCCAAAATGGTATGTACCCGTCCCGGATTGGCAGCCATAATATAAATGCGGTTACTTAACAGTACAGCTTCACTGATATCGTGTGTAACAAATACCACAGTCGGGTCGAGTGTGGCATTATTGTATATATCAAGCACAGTTTGTTGCATGCTGGTACGTGTTGCAATATCAAGCGCGCCAAAGGGTTCGTCCATTAATAAAATCTGTGGCGAAGCAATGAGGTTACGCGCGATTGCAACCCGTTGTAACTGTCCACCTGAGAGTAACGGATACTTGGCCCATTTGTGTTCGTGGCCTTCCAAATGAACGGTCCGGATCATTTCGTATGCTTTTTCGTAACTCTCTTCTTTGGAGACACCTTTCATCAATAAAGGTAAAGCTACATTTTCCAGAACGGTTTTCCAGGGCAGAGAAGAATATTGTTGAAAGACAATCGGAATGGGTTCTTTCTCCGTTTTCTCTTTTCCATAGATTAATACTTTTCCTTTGGTGGGTTGCTGGAGTCCTGATATATACCGTAAAACAGTTGATTTTCCACAACCTGATTGTCCTAATATAGATACAAACTGACCTTCATGTTTAAAGTCTTTGATATCCATGTTTAAGTCTTCAAATAATACAAAATCAGACCTTTTACCTTTATATACCTGCCGTATATTTTGCAAATTGATTACATCCAGTTCTTCGAATCTGTCATGATCTCCTATATGCTGAACAGGGGGTGTCTGCTTTTTAGTTTCAGCCTCTGAATCTTCCAGCTCCTGAATGAATAGATTTACTGTCGAATTATCTTCCATTTTACCTTACTTTGAGGGATTAACAAATAGTTTTTTTATTCTTCCTTTCTCATAATTGTATTTGGAAGGAAAAAGTAATTGATCAAGTGATTTAAACAGGCGGTCCTGTGTGAAACCAATTAATATAATAAGGAATAGCAGTGCGAAAACCTCCGGCGTTCTTGATTGGCGGCCGAGTGTATAAATCATACTTCCGATACCCCCTTCTTTATTCAACAGTTCAGCAACAATGATGTATGTCCATGAAATGGCTGTAAGTACACGGATGTCTTCTGATATTTTTTCGGTTACATATGGAAAATACACATGCCTGAACTTTTGCCAGTTGGTTGCTCCCAATGTAGTAATTGTTTGCAGATAAACATAATCCTTATTGTTCGAAGGGTTTTGCAATTCGTTGATACGTTGTACAATAACAGGTAATAGATAAATTAGAATACCAAATGAAAGAAAATAGACTTTCATATCAAATCCAATGCCGAACCAGGCGATAAAAATACCGGTTATAGCTGTTAATGGCAAGAACCGGAACGCATCAATATATTGGCTGAACAAACTACGGGCAATCGGGAACATACCAATAATAAACCCAATCGGAAGAGCCAGTAGAATGGCCGTAATATATCCGTAAATATTTAATTTTATTGAATACCACGTGTTAGGGAGTAAGTCGTAATCAGTATATAACTCGCCATACGACAAGAGTACTTTTACCGGGTTAGGAAGTATCTTATTCGGGATAATTTCGCCGGTTAGTGTCAGGAAATACCAGATGGCCAATAAAACAACAAGTCCGATTAATGATATAATGGTGGAAGTTTTTTTATCAATACTTCCACCCATTTTAAAAAGTTCTTTCATATTTGTAGAGTAAAAAATTAATCAGCAATAAGCTGGAAGTCAGTAGTACGGTAATTGATATTCGATCCCGAAACACCATCGTTCACAGCATGTTTAGGACCATTACCGGTTACAATGAAACGATTTCTGTCAAAATTATACTCTTTTACCAGATAATCAACCACAGCCTGCGCTCTGCGCTTGGATAACTCAACATTTGCAGCATAGTTTCCGGTATTATCAGTATTACCTTCAACACGGATACGGGCTCCGCTAAATTGTTTGGCTATATTTACAAATTCCTGATCGATTGTCATTTTCGCATCATTGTTCAGGGTTGCCTGGTTTACACCAAAATTAATAGTTACTTTTTTGTTTGAAATAACAGCTTTTGCTTCAACCTCTTTGGTCGCTTTACTAAAAGTTGCTCCGCCTTCGGCTTCCTGATTACCTTTTACATCGCCTGATCTTTCCAGCATTTCAATGATACCCGGATAAGAAACTCTTCTCCATGCCAATGGTTTTTTTGTAAGCCTCAACGATTCGTATACACGTGACATTTTACTGTATAGATCATCACCTTTTACTCCATTGTATCCGCTTTCCAATCCGTAAAAATTCAGCTGGTCGCCCAATGTAGCAAAACGGATATTTTCTACACCGTCAATACAGAAATCTTCGCCGGTACCGAATCCTTTGGCAAAATATTTAGCAGCTTCTGCTACTGCCGCAGGATCATCGTTCATTTTAGAGTTTGCATATAAAATAGCACTTACTATTTTAGCAACATCTTCTTTACGGGCATCCAGAAAATCTTCATTTGCAATTAGTCCGTCACAAATAATATGGGTAGCCTGTTTGGTACTTACCAATACTTTGGCTCCCTGTACCGCTTCAATACAGTCAATATCATCCGGCGACCAGGTTACACAGGCATCCACTTGTTTTGCTTTGAACATCTGAGCCGCTTCGATACCATTTTCTACTTTTATTATCTGTATATCGTCCGGATTAATTTCGTTGGTTTCCAGTGTGTTGATTAATAAGGTGTGTGCAGCGGTTGCTTCGGCAACTGCGATTTTCTTTCCTTTCAGATCACCTACGGTATTGATATATTTGTTCACTACAATAGCATCTGCTCCGCGTGACCAGTTTAGTAACATAAAATGGCGCATGTCGGTCATATCACTACTTTCCGACATTTCTGTGGGCAGGGCATCTACCGTACAGTAAATCATATCAATTTCACCTTTTTTCAAACCGTTACGTCCGGCAATGAAATCATCCTGAATAACAATATTCAGTTTGATACCGTATTCTTTTGTTATAATTGATTCGTCGTTTGGTTTTAAACCACCATTGATCCATACAATAGGAGCAAATCCGGCATATGTGTTAACACCAATCGTATAAGTGGGTGTTTTATCGCCGAATAATTTAGAACCTTTTTTGGGTTCACTCACTTTTCCACTGTCGCGTAAGTATATAATAACGGACGCAACAATTGCAATAACAACAACGGTTAGAAATATTTTAACCCAGGGTCGTACCATCTTTTTCCTTTTTTTATTTATGATTAATGAGTTTGTTTATTTATTCAAAGTAATTTTTTCCGGGCAGTTGCTTTTGTTCTTCATTGGAAATAAATGACATTTCCTCAAATTCAGCATCTACAATATGATATTCGTTTTTCGATACATATACTGATTTCTTTTCTGCCCCTATTTTCACTGTGTTTTCGAATGTTTTGAAAATACCTTCGATACCCAGTTCATTGTACTTGTTAATAAGTTCATTTCCTTTAAATGAAGCCACTTCATTGTCTACTTCAAACTGGTCAATTAATCCACCGGTACTACTGATTACACGTTCCATTTCACCCAGTTTCATCTCAATATCAGTACGCATCACTTCCAATGCTTCATTAAATAAAGCCAGTTCATCCGGGTCGCCTTCCATGATAGACATGACTGATCGGAATATTTTATGTTGCTGTTTGGCCATTTCGTACTCTTCTTTTTGCATATTTACTTCATTACGGGTATCCAAAACAGTCAGTTTGGCCATCTGACTTAACTTATCGAGTGATTCGTACCAGCGTTTTGAATCATTCAATAATCCTAACAGCTTATTTATATATTTCTCTAATCGTGCTATCTGACGCTCATCAATTATTGCGGCATCTTTATTCCCTTTTGCCCGGTATACCTGGGCACGTTGCAATAATTTTTCCATCTCTTCTTTTTTCGATTCAATGGATCCCTGCAATTTTCTGATTTGTCCCAGTAAACGCCCCATGCTTTCATTCATTTTCTGAATAGACTTTTCCATTGAGCTTAACCGGCGTTCTATGATGGCTATGGGATCAATATTTACAAACCACGAAGTAATTTTACGCATAAGGATAAAATATCCTACGCTAACTACCCTACGAACCTTTTATCCAGACACAGAAATGTGATTAACCCAATAACTCCTAATAGTATAGCAAAGTAAAGAGTGTTTTCTGCCAGTATAATCAGATAAGGCAGAATTCTGTAAAAGAAGATAAGGGCTCCAATTAAAATCAAAACTAAAACAACTACTCCAAGTTTTCCACCGGGTTGCTCCCATAATTTACGTTTTGTGGCAGGGTTTCCATCTATCTGCAACATAAGCAAATTTTTTTACTTTATTTTTTATTGTATGTATGTTTCTATTTTTGTACGGTCGTTTTTTAATTGATTGATAATCTGGTCGATCGTTGCATTGAAATTAGCTTCTTTAATGGCAATTTCATTTTGTTTTGCTACCAATACCATTTCGGTTTCAGCAATAAATTTGGAAAGACGTTGGATTTCGGCTTTCATTCTTTCCACATTAATACGGGCATCTTCAATTTCAGCATTCTTTTTATCAACATCTTTAGACCGTAATCCTTTCAGTTGCTCCATGCCAACTTTTCTTTCCTGTTCTATCAAACCGATACATTTTTCGAGGGTCTGTATGAGATATTCTTTAGAAAGGGTAGGATTGGTGACTTTCAGAGTTAAAAAAGTGCTGGCATAACGTATTTTTTCTTCCGGTTGAATGTTTTTCAACGAATCTGTAGCTTTCTTGAATTTAATAAAGTCAATGCCTGTTCCTTCATCGGATTGCTCATCGAATACACTATATAATTTCGAAGCCAATGCTTTATCTACTTTCCCAATAATTGTTTCCGGATCAATTTGTTTCTCAATCTTAGGCATACTTACCTGATTTGTTGCTGCTGATTTTGCAGGAGATTCGGTAATTGGTTTCGCGGTTGGAATATTTTCTTTTGAATTATTATTCATATTCTTATTAGCATCAGGCTCTGCATCCACAAAAATGAGATTTCTCAACCAATTTTTCTTACCCATCTCTTTTTTAATATTATAG
>JAJQAZ010000086.1 GCA_021203545.1 Tannerellaceae bacterium
ACAGTTACGTACGTAAGTCTGTGCATTCATGTACGAAACTTTTTGGGAAGTAAATTAGAGAAGATATGAGGTGTATCCCGGAGTTAGGCTTTTCTTTAGATATGAATCAAACCGGTAGAGATAAAGCCGGTTTAATAACAAAATGATTTTATCCTGAAATAGGTTGACAGGATCAGGAAGTCAACTTATTTCAGGATAAGACGTGTACCAGCCGCTGGTTTAGGCACAGATTTAAATCTGCGCCAGCGGAAGTCAGCGGAACCAGTAAAAAACTTAAACTCGTGATATTGGTGAGGATGTTATACTAAACCGGAGATTTTCAGCAGATAAAGAAATTAATCAATTTTGATAAGCCCGGTTTAATAATAGATAATCCAGAATGGTCATGGCGGCCATGGCTTCTACGATGGGTACGGCACGGGGTAATACGCAAGGGTCGTGGCGGCCTTTGGCTTTCAGGATGGTGTCTTCGCCTTCCATAGTAACGGTTTCCTGTTCCTGCAGAATGGTTGCTACTGATTTAAAAGCTACCCGGAAGTAGATATCCTGCCCGTTGGAAAGTCCTCCCTGGATGCCACCGGAATAATTTGTACGGGTATCGATTTGTCCGTTGTTATTGAAAAAACGGTCGTTGTGTTCCGAACCACGATAGAGTCCGGCATCAAAACCATCCCCGTATTCAAATCCTTTTGCGGCATTGATTGTTAGCATCGCTTGCCCCAGGGCAGCGTGTAGTTTTCCGAAAGCCGGTTCACCCAGGCCTACCGGTGCTCCTTGTATGATGCAGGTTATAACGCCTCCTATGGTATCGCCGTCTCCTTTTACCTCTTCGATCAGGGCTGCCATTTGTTCTGCTTTTACCGGATCAGGACAACGAACCGGATTTTGCTCGCTTACTGTGAGGTCGTATTGTGTATAATCTTTTTCTAACCGGATGTTTCCTACCTGTGAGGTGTATCCCTGGATAGAGATGTTGTATTGTTTTAATACCAGTTTGGCAAGGGCACCTGCCACACAGCGCGAGATTGTTTCGCGTGCGGAGGAACGGCCACCTCCCCGTGGATCACGGATCCCGTATTTAGTCTGGTAGGTATAATCAGCGTGCGACGGACGGTACACATATTTCATATTGTCGTAGTCGGACGAATGCTGGTTCTGGTTCCATACAATAAATCCGATAGGAGTACCTGTGGTTTTGCCTTCATAGATACCGGATAGGAATTGAACTTCGTCATTCTCTTTCCGCGGAGTGGTTAATTTAGACTGTCCGGGTTTGCGGCGGTCTAACTCCTGTTGTATAAACTCCATGTCCAACTCAATGCCGGCCGGACAACCGTCTATTACGCCTCCGATACCTGCTCCGTGTGATTCCCCAAAGGAGGTTAATCTGAATATATTACCAAACGTGTTCACTTTATCAAACCATTTAGGAATAACAATAAAAAAGCGTAAACCCAAGTATTTACACTTGCGGTTTACGCCTTTCTGATATATTTATATTTTTAGCATCCGCCGCATCCGCAACCACTATCGCTGCATCCGTCTCCACAGTCGTCACCGCAACCACAACCTCCGGCAGACATGGTTGCGATTTCTTTGGCAGTAGGTTCGTGAACATCCAGCACTTCGCCGCTGAAATGCAGAGTTTCGCCAGCCAACGGGTGGTTAAAGTCCATCAGAACAACATCGTCTTTCACTTCCATAACAGCACCATGAAGACGGTTTCCGTTCGAATCCATCATCGGAACGGTATTTCCTTCCTGAATCATTTCAGAATCAAATTTACCGTCTACTTCAAAAATATTTTTAGGAAGTTCCATCAAATGGGCTTCGTTGTATTCGCCATATGCATCTGCGGGAGCTATAGAGAAGTTGAACTTTCCGCCTACTTCCAATCCTTTCAGGGCATCTTCGAAGGCAGGAAGCATCATTCCGGTACCAAAAATAAATTTAAGCGGATTTTCCGGAGTTGCTCTTTCCATTAATTCACGTTCTTCGCCTTCGCCCACGTTTAAATCGTAAGTAACCGAAACGAACTTATTTGCTGTAACTTTCATGTTATGTAATTTATAATATTGTAAAATAAACGAGTACAAAGCTATGCAATATTTCTGACTTTTTCTTCAAATGAAGGAAAAATATAAAAGCATAATCCATTTTACTACTTGCTATTATAACATCTTACCGGAATGCATTGTTCCTATTATCCGGGTGTTAGCTATTTGTTATAAAAAAAGAGCGCCATTGCTGACGCTCTTTTTAGTTTATACATAGTAAAAGTAGAATCTATTATTGTTCTTAATCTTCTCCTTCATCTTCTGTTTTAAGAAGTGTGATTGTTGCACTCTGTGTTGCAGTTGCATAATCAGTATCAACAGTTACTTCAAGTTTTGCATCTGTGTTATTCTGCAGCAAACGAGTACCACTGTTATTCCATACCAGGGTATCGGCTTCATCTAAGTATAGTTTGTCGCCAGTAGCAACATTACTATTATTATAGTTAATGCTCCAGGTTTCGCCATTTATGCCATATTTACTGTAGTTAACACTGTCTTTTGTACCATTTGTATAAATAGCATCTTTCAGTACTGTTACAGTTAACAACTCATAAATTTCTTGCTTGCCCGGGTCTCCATTGCTGTATGTATTCAGACAGCATTCTTCCAGTTTTACGTCTAATGGGTTTACGAAACGGTATACCCATGGGGTTTCTAATCTACCCTTATTTTCGAATTCAGAACGGAATACTACATTGTAGCGACGTTCGGCTATATCAATTTTGCTGGTAGTAATTTCCTGAGTGTTATGATCTCCGGTGTTACTGATAGTACCAGTAAGAGTAGATTCACCATTAGCAGCAGAGGTAAATTCAGTACCACCATTGTTGTCGTTGTAACACATAACATTGTCAGCGTAAGGAGCTACATTATTGTTAAATTCTTCCCAGGGAGTTGCTTCGAACGATTCTGCCATTACTGCATCGAATGTGAACTGATCATTTTTAATCTGACCATTAACAGTTGCTACGTCGCCATTTACATCAACGTATGATCTTTCGAGCTCAGGATGTGTAGGAGCAGTCAAAGTGAATTTAACCGTAAGCTTAATATCCTGACTTGATATAGTAGATTTAAGAACTACTTCCCATGTGTGTTCACCGAAACTTGCTCTAGGACTAATTGTAACTTCCAGAAGTGTTGTACTTGTACTTGCATCACCAGTACTTAATGAAACGTACCCTAAGCTGTCTATGTAGACATCTGTATACTTGTAATATTCATTAGGTTTAGGAACTTCAACATACTCAACAGAAGGATCATCGGCTGCGTTAGTTACATAAGCATTAACAAACTGATCGTGGCTCATACCAAGTCCTTCATATATCTTATCACTTACTTCCATCCAGTCGACAGTGAACACACTATCGATATAAAGGTCCAGATAATCAATGTTCCCCAAATTAACTTCATAGCCTTCAACTGGTTCAGTAGGAGTACCTTTTTTAAGTAAGAATTTGATGTAATGAGTAGCCATTACTTCTCCGTTTTCATCCAATAGATTTGCTTCGAATACAGGAGTACGATCTTCATAAGCAGAGTTGCCTTTAACCGTAACTTTTGTTCCATCTTTTTCTAATTCTACGTAATATGCCTGATCAGTATCGTTACTATCATCCGGTACAAATGATACAGACTTGAATGTCCATGCATAATCAGTAAATCCTAATGTATCCAATTCTACAAGATCCCATTCAGAGTTAGCTCCTCCGTATTCGTAATCCAGACGGGTGTAAAGATCGTTTTTATCAAGAACTGCTGATACATAATCCATCAAATCAAATGTCTGATCACCTTTTACATCGATAGTGAACTGTGGAGTACAAGCTCTGTAGCCTACTTCACTGGTTGGGAATACATAGTGATTAGCAACTTCGATAGTATCGGTTTTTTGCTTATTTGCAATCTCAACATTGTTGTATGTATAGAACAACACCTGAACATCATCAGATACAACGTCGCCGGCAAGAGTTTTGCTGCTGCTACCTGTTGCTTTCAGATTTACAACATCATAGATGTTTTTAGTAGTATCTGCTCTTGAGTTCTCGAATCTTCCTTTTGTTTGAATACTTATAGAAGAATAAGGAGAAAGGCTTTGTTCTACCTCGCCTATTATTTTGATCAATTCGTCATTTCCTTCTGCTCTGGTTCCGAATTCTACTGCTCTATTAAGGAAAATCCAGTCAAATCCGCTAACATCTGCAGATGAAGGATTAGTACGGAATTTAAGAGTAGAAGTTGAACTCATTTTAACTTCTCCGTCAACTTTCAGGATGTTGTATTTTACAGTTCCTACACCGTCAACATACAGGTCAGGGATAAAAATAAGTCCTTCCAGTGCGCGGGCAATCGGAAGAGTAATTGTTTCGTCGCCTACTTTAATGCTTACGCCTACTACATTGCCTTCGTCATCTAATTGGTAGATAACAACTGATGCATCCTGAGGTAAAAGAGCGTTTATGTCTAACTCTTCACCCATTACAGTTAATTTGCCATCTAAGATTTCTACCATAGGAATGAATCCGTCGATTGCTACGCCATCCTGATAGATAACATATTTACCATCTTCAGGAACAATTTTCAATTCCGGAGCTGTTGCATCAGAACCCAGCAGATATACTCCGGTAGGATCTCCTTTGTAGCACAGGTAACCATCTTCAACAGTGAAATCGGCTGCGGTTGGAAGATCGATTACAGGTCCTGAACCGGAATCATCAGTTTCAGGAAGAGTAACCTGGCCGGCAGGTACACCGTCTTTTAACAGTGTTAATTGATTTCCATCCAGCTGAATAGTGTATTCAGGAAGTTCTACAACCGGAACCGGAAGTGTAACACTACCTGAACCGCTACCATCGGTAACTAATTGCAGTATGCCATCTACTATTTTAAGGCTGTACTCTTCAACATCACCTTTTGTGTCGAGGGTATCGGATGAACCATCAGTATAAGAAACTGTAATTACACTACCGTTAACCGACACGTTAGCAACCAATTTATTTGTGCTGCTTCCGAGAAGGCTTTTTAAGCTGTTGATCTCGTTATTAAGATCATCAATCTGATCGTCATAATCGTCGCTACAGCTGACGAATGATAACGCGAAACTTAAGAATAAAGTTCCGAT
>JAJQAZ010000050.1:0-28030 GCA_021203545.1 Tannerellaceae bacterium
AACCCTTATCATTTAAAACTTAATCTTTAAAACTGTTGAACAATAATAAACAAAAACACAAACAACACACCTGATGCAAAGTGGCAATCTTTTTCACTAAAAAAATTTATGGAAAAATGCTGGCACAGATTTAAATCTGTGCCAGCGGTATGGCAATAAAATATATAAATAGATCTGATAAATGATATGGTTTTGCAACAAATCCGGTAAATAAAGAAATTAAAGTACTGCATAAAATTCCGGATGAGAGGGAAGGGAGGGAGAAGTGAAGTTCTTTTAATCAAAATATAGAGAACGCAGATTACCCAGAAAAACGCAGATTTTCGCAGACTACATAATACAAAAATATTTTATCTGCGTTCATCTGTGAATTCTGCGCAATCTATTTTCTATTCCGCTTTATTTATATATTTACTGCTTTTCCGAAAAGGGTGGCAGAGGAAGCATCGTGAATTATTACTTTGACAAATTGGCCTACTTTGTAGTTTTCTTTGTCAAAAATCACTACTTTATTCTGGCTGGTTCTACCGAATAGTTGTTCTCTTGAACGTTTTGAGAAGCCTTCTATCAATACTTCAAACTCTTTACCGATATCCCGTTTATTACTTTCCTCAGACAGTTTGTTTTGCAGGTCGATCATTCCCTGTAAACGTTTTACTTTTACTTCTTCGGGTACATTATCTTCGAGATGTTTGAAGGCATAGGTTCCGGGACGTTCTGAATATTTGAACAGGAAAGCAGAGTCATAACCGACTTCCCGCATCAGCGATAAAGTTTCCTGATATTGTTCTTCTGTTTCAGAATAAAATCCACAAAAAAGGTCCGTTGAAATTGTTGCTTCAGGCAGTATTTCTTTAATAGCCCGGATACGGTTGAGATACCATTCACGTGTATATTTACGGTTCATTACCTTTAATATATGTGAACTTCCGGACTGTGCCGGCAGGTGAATATGCTTGCATATATTGGGATAGTGAGCCATTATATGTAATGTATCATCACTCATATCTTTGGGATGTGATGTTGTGAAACGAATACGCATATCCGGCGCTTCCAACGCAACTTTTTCCAATAAACGGGGGAAATTTACGATTTCGCCATCTTTTTCAAAGTTATAGGAATTTACATTCTGTCCCAATAGGGTTACTTCTTTAAATCCTTTGTCTTTCATATCCCTTATTTCTTTAAGGATACTTTCGATATCACGGCTTCGTTCGCGCCCTCTTGTGTAGGGTACAATGCAGTAGGTACAAAAGTTATTACATCCTCTCATGATAGAGATAAAGCCGGATATATTTACTCCTCCTATTTTAAGAGGTATTACATCTTTATACGTTTCCTGAGTAGAAAGCTCTACATTGATCGCTTTTTCGCCCTGCTCTACAGCACCGACAAGATTAGGAAGGTCCATATAAGAATCCGGACCTACTACCAGGTCTGCTTTATGTATATGTATCAGGTCTTCCTTTACCCGTTCTGCCATACACCCCAAAACTCCGATTATCAGATTTTTTTTCTTCCGTTTTAAAGATTGGAAGTATTGTAAGCGACCATAGATTTTCTGCTCTGCATTTTCACGCACCGAACAGGTATTGACGAAAATCGCATCTGCATCTTCTATTTTTTGCGTTAATTGATAACCGGCCATTTGCATAACAGAAGCAACAACTTCGGTATCGGCTACATTCATCTGGCACCCGTAAGTTTCAATAAACAGTTTATTTTCCTGCATTCCGGCTACAGATTTTAAGTCTGCGCCTTTCAAATCATTACTCATACTATAATTGTTAATTAAATATAATCCCGTGAACATTTTTAAAATAACACTTCCTAATGCTTGCACAATTTAAAAACTCTCTATTATTTTTGTGCTGAAAAACGTAAATTTTTTCATAGTTAAGGTTTTGGTTAAATCAAATAAGGGTGGCTGTGAAGTTGCCCTTATTTATTTTTAATATACTCTTCCGGTGACATATTCTATTCTTTTTCTTATATTTGAACTGCAAAAGTAATTAAAGTTATGGATAACCTGGGTGATTGGCTATATATTATTGTTCTGATTATTGCTGGAATCAGTGGTTTGCTGGGCTCCGGTAAGAAGAAAAAAAGAAATCCGACCGATGTGTTGGGGCAACCGGGTTATGATGAAGTGGAAGAGAGACCTACGAACGAAAAAAGTTTCTGGGATCTTTTCGAAGAAGAGCTTGAAAAGCCTAAACCTGTAGTTAAACCGGTTACTTCCACCCCGGTAGCTACCCAAAAAAAGGAAAAGAAAATAGCTGCCCCGCGTTACCCGCATGATGTAGCTTTTTCACCTGTACAAAATAAAAATACACCTATTTTAGACGAAGAGAGCGAATTGGATCATTATATGCTTGAAGATGAATCGTTCACAGACATGACGGAACTCCGGAAAGCTATTATTTATACAGAAATCATCAATCGTAAATATTAACGCATCTTACCTGATAAAAATAGAGCGTGGGGGTTACACATTATTCCCTTTTTTAATACCTTTGCTGCCTGAATGAAAAACAATTAGGTATTTACTAAAAACATTTATATCATCATGGCTTTAAAATTTATTACAGCTGAAGAAGCTGCCTCGTTTGTACATCATGACGACAATGTAGGATTCAGTGGGTTTACTCCTGCCGGTTGTCCGAAAGCAGTACCCGTTGCCATTGCTAAAAAAGCACAGGAAGAACATGCAAAAGGAAATCCTTTTAAAATAGGAATGTTTACAGGTGCCTCTACTGGTGACAAACTGGATGGAGAACTGGCAAGAGCCAACGCTGTTAAATTCCGTACACCTTACCAGTCAAGTAAAGATTTGCGTACATCACTGAACTCACGGGAATCACATTATTTTGATCTTCATCTTTCGGAATTGGCACAAAGTCTTCGCTACGGATTTTTAGGTAAAGTAGATGTGGCTATTATTGAAGCTGCCGATGTTACTGAAGATGGTGAAATTATTCCTACCAGTGGCGTTGGTATTACTCCTACTATTTGCCGCCTGGCAGACCGGATCATTGTTGAGTTAAATAAAAAACACCCAAAGGAAATCCGGGGTATGCACGATATTTATGAGCCGCAGGATCCTCCTTACCGTAAAGAGATTCCTATTTATACCCCTTCTGACCGTATCGGCACTCCCTATGTAAAGGTTGACCCTGCCAAGATTGTAGGTGTTGTAGTTACAGAAGAGGAAAACGAAGGAGGTGCTTTCTCGCCACTGGATGACGTTACGATGGCAATCGGCGAAAATGTAGCGAATTTCCTTGTAAACGAAATGGCTGCCGGACGTTTGCCTAAAGAATTCGTACCCCTGCAAAGTGGTGTCGGAAATGTAGCAAATGCCGTATTGGGATGTATGGGTGCGAATCCGGGTATTCCAGCCTTCAATGTATATACCGAAGTTATACAGGATGCCGTTATTACGCTTATGAAAGAAGGTCGCGTAAAATTTGCCAGTGGTTGTTCATTAACTGTAAGCAATGATGTACTGAATGATATTTACAGCAACCTGGATTTCTTTAAAGATAAACTGTTGCTGCGTCCGCAGGAAATTTCGAACAATCCTGAGGTTGCCCGCCGCCTGGGATTGGTAGCTATTAATACAGCACTGGAAGCTGATATTTTCGGGAACATCAATTCAACCCATGTATCCGGTACACGGATGATGAATGGAATCGGAGGTTCGGGAGACTTTACCCGCTCGGCTATGCTATCAATCTTTACAACTCCTTCTACTGCTAAAGGTGGAAAGATTAGTGCTTTTGTTCCAATGGTTTCGCATATGGACCACAGCGAACACTCTGTTAAGATTATTATCACTGAATATGGTGTTGCGGATTTACGTAGTAAATCGCCGATCCAACGTGCGCAGACTATTATTGAAAACTGTGTACATCCGGATTATAAACCATTGCTGACAGAATACCTGAATATGGGTGTTAAAGGCCATACTCCACAAAATCTGGATGCCTGCTTCGCGTTCCATAAAGAACTGGCTGAAAGCGGTGACATGAAGAATGTAGACTGGAGCAAATACAAAGCATAAAAGATTGATTCTTTAAAATATAAAAGAGGATAAGTTAGAAATAGCTTATCCTCTTTTGTTATAATAAAAAGTTTTTTATTGTTGATCAAATGATATCCCTACGTGTATAGTCGGTCAGAGAATTACCCATTTTTTCCAGCATATGTTCTACTGTATATTCTTTATTATTAATTGCTTTCAATTCTTTATCTGTTAAGCCTACCAGTTGTATAAACTGTATTTTCCCGTTTGGAGTATGGATTGTTCCGGCAGGGTCAGGCATAGTAGCAAAACCGGTAATTTTCGATTTTCCTTCCCGGTCCATTCCGTTCTCCTGTCCGGTATAAATATATTGATAAGGAAGGAAGGGAGCGTCGCTTTCAAATACATACCGTGCCAACGCCTGCAGGATGCCAGCCATGCAATTGAGTTCATCTTCGTTAACAGCAGGGGATTTCTTTAGTTTCACAGTCAGTTCAAATCCATACCCGCTATACTCTTTATTTTCGGACTCTTTTTCATACAGTTCGGAAAAACCATATGTTATAAAATGCCAGTAATCACCACCATCGTATATACTAATTCCTTCCAGCGGATCTTCCCCACCTAATTGCCAGGAAATGATCGTTCCGTAATGCAAGGGTTCTTTCTGGTCCAGATATATTTTTTCGAATGTATCGGTTATATAATCCCAGCCTTCTTTTTCTTTCTTCTTTGCCATTCTTATCTCTTCTTTGTAAAGTAAATACAAAAATACACTTTTTCATTTTTCATTCTTCATTTTTCATTTCAATTGTAACAGGTTTGTAACACAAATGTAGTATATCCTTCAAATCTGTTTAACTACATCTTAACATGATATGTATTCCTTTGTGGCAGAAATAAATTAAGAACAAGTAAGCGTGAAGAAATTTTTTGAAAAAATTGTAGAAGGTGGATTACTGGTCAGTGGCAGTGTAACGAGTTTAACAATTCTGCTGATTGTCCTTTTTCTTTTTAAAGAGGCGGGCGGGCTATTCAACAGCCCTACGGTAGAAGAAGGGTATGTACTGGCCGTAAATGAACAAAATGACGTGAAAAGATTATCTCCGGAACAGATTATGGACATTTTTGATGGTGAGATTACCAACTGGAATGAGATAAGTGACCAGGAGGGAGATATACTTCTTTTCAGATTGTCAGACCTGACTTCCTATTTTAGTGAAGATGAACTGGGTAGCCAGTTTGAGTACGTTCCCGAAAAAATCAACGAACTGGTACAACGTGAACCGGGTATTATCGCTTTTTTTCCGGAACAGTACATGGCTGAAGATTTTAAAGGACGGCTAATTTCCGGGGATAAAATCTCCCTGTGGGATTTTTTTGGAGGAACCCGTTGGTATCCTACATCCACTCCCTCTCCGATCTTTGGTCTTATACCTCTTTTATTAGGTACCTTACTGGTTAGTATCGGGGCTATTATTATTGCTCTTCCCTTTGGACTGGCAGTAGCCATCTATATGGCGGAGATTGCCAACTTTAGAACACGCAATTTCCTTAAACCGATTATCGAACTACTGGCAGGTATACCTTCTGTTGTATATGGATTTTTCGGGCTGGTTGTTATTGTTCCGCTTATCCAGAAAGGATTGAATCTACCGGTTGGCGAAACGGCCTTTGCCGGTAGTGTAGTGCTGGCAATCATGGCTCTTCCCACAATTATTACGGTGGCCGAAGATTCTATGCGAACTACGCCACGAGCTATGAAAGAGGCCAGTCTGGCACTGGGAGCTACTCAATGGCAAACCATCTATAAAGTAATTATCCCCTATTCTATCTCCGGAATTACTTCGGCTATTGTTTTAGGGATTGGCCGTGCTATCGGTGAGACGATGGCGGTACTAATGGTTACCGGTAATGCGGCTGTTATACCCACTTCATTCTTTGAACCGGTACGAACAATTCCCGCAACAATTGCAGCCGAACTGGGTGAAGCCCCGGCAGGAGGAGCCCATTATGAAGCCCTGTTTCTGTTAGGTGCGGTATTGTTTGTTATCACCTTATTCCTTAGCATATTGGTAGAGTATATATCCAACAAAAGAAAAATATAATCAGATATGACCCCTGTTCAAAAATTAGGAAATGTAGACCGGAAGAAACGTTCTTCGCAACAACCGGCATTTGGTTTCTTCTCTTTCCTTAGTTACCTGGTTGTTGCTATATTATTTGTTATTCTCGGCTTTATTATTATTCAGGGAGCCAGTGTTATCAGTTGGGACTTCCTTACAAAGGCCCCGACAGACGGAATGACATCCGGTGGTATATTTCCGGCTATCGTTGGTACCTTATACCTTGTATTAGGAAGTAGTCTTATCAGTTTCCCCATTGGTGTGATGAGCGGTATCTATATGAACGAGTATGCCACCAATGGTAAAATTATACAGTTTATCCGTGTGATGACCAACAACCTGAGCGGTGTGCCTTCAGTGGTGTTTGGTTTATTTGGGATGGCTCTCTTTGTAAATTACCTGGGATGGGGCGATTCTATCATTGCCGGTTCTTTCACTTTGGCACTCCTGTCAGTTCCGTTAGTAATCCGTACTACGGAAGAGGCATTGAAAAGTATAGACGATTCATTCCGCCACGGTAGTCTGGCACTGGGTGCAACGAAGTTACAAACCATTTGGCGGGTAATCCTCCCGATGACTTTCCCTAACATCATTACCGGACTGATCCTTTCTGTGGGCCGTATCTCGGGTGAGACTGCTCCTATCTTATTTACGGTAGCGGCTTATTTTCTTCCGCAATTGCCGGAAAGTATTTTCGATCAATGTATGGCATTGCCCTACCACCTGTACGTAATTTCAACCAGTGGAACTGATATAGAAGCGTCCCGTGGTATGGCATATGGTACTGCACTGGTGTTGATCGCAATTGTATTACTAATGAATTTACTGGCAAACGCGCTACGCAGCTATTTTGCCAAGAAAGTAAAAATGAATTAATTTTTCAGTAGATAGTAGTTAATAGCTGATAGAATTCTATCAAAAACTAATAGTTCTACCAACTACTATCTACCAACTACTAACTACTAAAATAAATATTAAATATGCTCAAGATTGATTCGAAAAATGTAGATTTCTATTATGGAAGCTTTCATGCGTTGAAAGGTATAAATATGGAGATCGAGGCAAATACGTCTGTTGCTTTTATTGGCCCTTCCGGATGTGGGAAGTCCACTTTCCTCAGACTTTTTAACCGTATGAACGACCTGATTCCGGGAACACGCCTGGAAGGTACTATTTCTATTGATGCAAGAAACATCTACGACAGATCAGAAAAAGTGGATACACTGCGTAAGAATGTAGGAATGGTATTCCAAAAACCGAACCCCTTCCCTAAAACCATCTATGAGAATGTAGCCTACGGACTACGTGTAAACGGTATTACCGATAGTAATTATATAGAAGAGACTGTGGTGAAAACCATTAAACAGGTAGCCCTGTGGGATGAGGTAAAAGATAAACTGAAAGAATCAGCCTTTGCTCTTTCCGGCGGTCAGCAACAACGTCTCTGCATTGCCCGTGCACTGGCTATTTCACCATCTATCCTGTTAATGGACGAACCGACATCGGCATTAGACCCTATATCAACCGGTAAAATCGAAGATTTGATACATGAGTTGAAGCAGGAGTACACCATTGTGATCGTTACCCACAATATGCAACAGGCTGCACGTGTAAGCGATAAAACCGGGTATTTTTATCTGGGAGAATTGATTGAGTACGATGATACTCGTAAAATATTCACCAATCCCGAAAAAGAGAGTACACAGAATTACATTACAGGCAGGTTTGGATAAAAAGTAGTCAAGTAGTTAGCAGCCCTTAACGGGCTTAGTAGTCAACGTTCGCCTTGCTCACTGGTAGTTAAGTAGAAAAATAGTAATATTCTTAACTACTAACGAATGAAATGAGTGATAACTACTAACGAACGAAGTGAGTGCTGACTACTAATGAGCAAAGCGAATAATAACTACTAAAATAAAAAATATATGAAAGTAATAGATCAGGAATTAGCTTCTTTAAAAAGAAGTATCAGTGAAATATGGTCGCTTGTTCACCAACAAATATATAATGCGGGAGAAGCGATGCTGACAGGTGATAAAGAACTGGCTTATAAGGTAATTAGCCGTGAGCGCCGGGTAAATGCATTTGAACTTAAAATTGATAGTGATTGCGAGGATCTTATCGCACTTTATGCACCGGTTGCTGTAGATTTACGGTTTGTATTGGCAATGTATAAAATTAATACCAATCTGGAGCGGTTAGGGGATTTTGCGGAAAGTATTGCCCGTTTTACAGGAAACCTTCCGGATGGTGAGCCGGTTGACCCGGAACTGGTAAAAAGTACCCGGGTGGAGGAGATGTTGAAACAATTATTAGAAATGATATCTCTTACACAGGAAGCTTTCGACAAAGAAGATTCGGAAATCGCGTCTAAAATCTTTTTGATTGATAACACAATTGACGAATTAAATCACGCAGCGACTCCGGTTCTGGCCAAATACATTGAAGAAAATCCGTCCCGTGCGTTGATGGGGTTATACATGTCGGGTGTAATCCGTAAAATGGAACGCTTCGGCGACCACTGTACCAATATTGCAGAAGAATTAATTTTCTACCTGGATGCCAAAGTCCTTAAACACATTGGTAAAGTAGAAGAGTAAAAATAGTCTCTGTCAGTAATTAGCACATAGATAACACTGATTAGACTGATTTACACAGATTACCATTTGGTATCAAATAATAAATGGTCTGTGATTATCCGGTCTAATCAGTGTTATTTGTGTGCTAATTACTTTAATGAACTATCGGGTTTTTAAAATGTTTTAGGTATAAACATGCTCATGACAGATGAAGAAGTACTGGCAAATCCTGAAGAATTATAAAGTAAGTTTATAGTTAAGTCCATTTCTTGTATTGCTTACAGTGATATGTGAAACCGCACAACCGATGTTTATGGCACGGATTGTAGACGAAGGGGTTATGCAAAACGACCTTTCCGTGGTTTCGCGTATTGGTCTTTATATGGTGCTGACATCGGTGGTAGGACTGATTGTTAGTATTGGAAATGTATATACCTCTTCGTATGCATCGGTGGGATTCGCTACAGATTTACGTACTTCTATTTTTAATAAAATACAACAACTCTCTTTTACCGACATTGACCGGTTTAGTACAGCCTCTCTGATTACACGGCTAACGAACGATATAACCAAAATTCAACAGGTTATATTAATGAGTCTGCGGCTTTTACTGCGTTCTCCTTTGATGCTGTTTGCTGCTCTGTTCTTCGTTTTACGGATTAACCGCGATTTGGGGTGGATTCTGGCAGTGTCTATTCCCGTTCTATCTCTTTCATTGTACATTATTCTGAAAAAAGCGTTTCCCTATTTTATAATTGTGCAGGAAAAGTTAGATAGTCTGAATGAAGTAGTACGTGAGAATCTAACCAATATACGGGTTGTTAAATCGTTTGTAAGGGAAGATTTCGAATCAAAGAAATTCCGGCGAAGTAGTGGCGAACTGAGAGATATGGTTACACGCGCTTCGAATATTGTGATTACAGCGTTCCCACTTTTGCAATTTGTAATGAACTTTTCAATTCTGGCTGTTTTATGGCTGGGAGGAGTTAGAGTTATTGACAGCCGTTTGCAGGTTGGGGAATTGATTTCTGTGGTGAATTATCTGGCACAGATTCTTTTTTCATTGATGATGCTTTCCATGATTATTATGACCATTGCAAGGGCATCGGCTTCGTCCGGACGAATTCTGGATGTCTTGAATACCAAACCTTCGTTACAGGACACTCCGGATGCTTTAGCACATAACTATCAGGTAAGACAGGGAGAAGTGATATTCAACGATGTTAATTTCCGCTATGCCGATGGCAAAACCGATGCCCTGAAGAATCTTAATTTCCAGATCTATCCGGGCGAAACAATCGCCGTTGTAGGTGCTACCGGATCGGCCAAAACCACATTGGTACAATTGATACCCCGGTTGTATGATGTTACTCAGGGAGAAATTGTGATTGACGGCCACAACGTAAAAGATTACCAGTTGGACACGCTCCATCAGGGAGTTGGTATGGTATTGCAAAAGAATGTACTGTTTTCAGGAACTATCGCTGAAAACCTGAGATGGGGAAAAGAAGACGCGACCTATGAAGAGATGGAGGAGGCCTGCCGGGCAGCCGATGCACACGAGTTTATAGTAAATATGGCAGATGGGTATGAGAGTATGCTGGAACGGGGTGGTTCAAACCTGTCCGGCGGACAACGGCAGCGGCTCTGTATTGCACGCGCATTACTGCGTAAACCGAAAATATTAATTCTGGACGATAGTACAAGTGCTGTGGATACGGATACGGAATTAAAAATCCGTACGAATCTGAATCGGATGCTGTATGGTACAACGGTGTTCATCATTACCCAACGATTGAATACGATGCAGTCTGCCAATCGTGTACTGATACTGGATGATGGAGCGGTTGTTGCTCTGGGAGCACCTGCCGAATTGCTTGAAACATCACAAATGTATAAAGAAATATATAATTCTCAACAGCTGACAGTGTAATATGGCTATTAAACTAAAACGCAACAGGAAAATACCGGCAGAAGGAATGAAGACCCTCAGGCATATGATTTCTTATCTGGCTTGTGACAGAAGTCTGCTGATTCTTATTTTTATACTTATCATTATAGGCATCGGTTGCGACCTGACGGGTTCTTACCTGTTACGTCCTATCATCAATGATTATATTATACCGGGAAATATAAGTGGGCTGATACGAATGTTGTTTATTCTGGGAGGTGTTTATTTAATAGGGGTAAGTGCTGTGGCGTTCCGTTCTATTCTACTAAATAGGATAGCCCAGCAAACCGTACACCGGATGCGTACGGAATTGTTTGATAAGATGCAGTATCTGCCGGTAAAATATTTCGACCAGAATCAATACGGGGATATTATGAGCCGCTTCACAAATGATATAGACCGTATTAGTGACGCGCTTACTGATTCGTTATCCGATATGCTGACCAGTGTGCTGACATTGAGCGGAATATTTATCCTGATGTTGTATATTAGTCCGCTACTTACACTGGTTGCTCTGATTACCGTTCCTATCATGATCCTTATTGCCCGCCGGATTGTGTTGAAAAGTAGCCGGTATTTTAAAGCACAGCAAACGTCGCTTGGTAATCTGAATGGATACATCGAAGAGATGATCAGCGGCCAAAAGGTGATCAAGGTGTTCGGCCATGAGCACCAGGTAGAAGAAGGTTTTGAGATCAACAATCAGGATTTACGGGATAAATCGCTGAAAGCACAATTTTATTCCGGTATGATGATGCCGGTAATGCAAAATCTGAATACACTTACCTATGTATTTATTACGATTGTAGGTGCGCTATTAGCCATTTACCGTAGTTTTGATATCGGAGGTCTGGCTACTTTCCTGCAATATTCCCGGCAGTTTGGCCGCCCTATTAATGAACTGGCAAGTTTATATAATACCATCCAGGCTGCCCTGGCAGGTGCCGAACGGATATTCCAGATAATGGACGAAGAACCGGAACCTGCGGATGCACCGGATGCGATTGATATGAGAAATATACAGGGAGAAGTAGCCCTGAAAGATGTTTATTTTAGTTATGACCCCGGCAAAACAATCCTGAAAAATATCAATCTCTGTATCCCGGCCGGTAAAAAGATTGCCCTGGTAGGAACTACCGGTGCAGGTAAGACTACAATACTAAACATGCTTCCCCGTTTTTATGATATTGAGTCCGGAGATATTACGATTGACGGACATTCTATTTGTGAGATTAAACGGGATAGTTTGCGGGAAATGATGGCGATCGTGTTGCAGGAAACACATCTGTTCACCGGTACTGTACGGGAGAATATCCGTTTCGGCCGGTTAGACGCAACAGATGAAGAGGTAATGGAAGCAGCCAAACTGACTTCGGCTCATTCTTTTATCAGCCGTTTACCCCATGGATACGATACAATGCTGGAAAATGATGGTGAAAACCTCAGCCAGGGTCAGCGTCAGCTTCTGAACATTGCACGTGCAGCTATTGCAAACCCGGCTATTCTATTATTAGACGAGGCGACCAGTAATATTGACACCCGCAGCGAGATATGTATCCAACAGGGGCTGGACCGTTTGATGGAAGGGCGCACCAGCTTTGTCATTGCCCACCGTCTTTCTACCGTACAAAACGCAGACCAAATCGTAGTACTGGAATACGGAGAAGTAATAGAGAAAGGAACCCATCAGGAGTTACTAAATAAAAAAGGAAAATATTATTCGTTATATAAAGAACAATTCGGGTAAACAGTCTCTTTTGATACAATACCGGATCAGGTTCGGGAGTAGATACAGACCGTTAAAGAATTGTAAATGTCATACTTTTACGTAAATTATTCGTTCTTTTGCAGAAAAATTAGGATAATTATGTACTTTCCATAAGTTTCCTTAACGATTAACATAATAACAATGTGTTATAAATGGCAAAAAAGAAGAATATTGGTTTCGTTTCCTTTTTTAATTCCCGCTTTACATCTGTGATAAGTATCGCATTGGTACTTTTTTTACTCGGACTAATTCTATTAATAAGTCTCGTTGGAAACAAACTTTCCATTTATGTGAAAGAAAATATTTCTTTTTCTATCGTACTGAAAGAGAATGAAAAGGAAGCCGACATAAAAAAAATGCAGAAAAGCCTGGAAACTCTTCCTTTCATTAAATCAACAGAATATATCTCGAAAGAGCAGGCTCTCAAAGAACTGGAAGAAGAATTGGGAGAAAATCCGGAAACGTTCCTTGGCTTCAATCCTTTACAGGCCTCTTTAGAAGTAAAATTATTTTCGGAATATGCCAACCCGGACAGTCTGGCTTTGATTGAAAGTAAAATACGTTCGTATACTTCTGTATCTGACCTGCAATACAGGAAAGATATGATGGAACTGGTAAACGAAAATATCCGGAAAGTAGGAATAATCCTTCTTTCGCTGGCTGCGATCCTGATGATCATTTCTTTTGTTTTGATCGCCAATACAATCCGTTTACTGATTTACTCCAAACGATTCCTTATTCATACGATGAAGCTGGTTGGTGCAACTCCGGGCTTTATTCGTAAACCTTTTATCCGGTATAATTTGTTTAGTGGTATTATGGCTGCTATTCTGGCTATCCTTATGCTGACGGGTGCTCTTTATTACCTGCAGCAGGAAATGGCAGGATTTATACAGGTTATAGACACGGATACTTTACTGATTGTTTTCGGAGCCGTATTTGTATTAGGCATCCTACTGTCGGTTACAGCAACGTTTTTTGCTGTAAACAAATACCTTCGCATGGACTTTGATAAATTATATTATATATAAAAATGGCGAAAAAAGATTTTGCTTTTGATAAAGAAAATTTTATCTGGATTGGTATATCCGTAGTGCTGATTATTTTAGGATTTGCCCTAATGAGTGGTGGGAGTTTTAAAGATGGTGTATCCTTTAATCCGGAAATATTCAGTGTAAGACGGATCGTTTTTGCTCCGCTTGTAGCTGTGGCTGGTTTTGTCCTGATGGTATTTGCCATACTTAAAACAAGTAAAACAAAAAAGAATAAAGACGAAGAAAAATGAGCTGGTTAGAAGCATTGATCCTGGGAATTATCCAGGGACTTACCGAATTCCTGCCTGTGAGTAGCAGCGGACACCTTACTATTGGAAGTACATTATTTGGTATAAACGGAGAAGAGAATCTGACATTTAATATTATTGTGCACGCGGCTACTGTGTCCGCCACAATAGTAGTATTACATAAAGAGATCATCGGTCTTTTCAAAGGACTTTTTAAATTCCAATGGAACGAAGAGACACAAATGGTCTGTAAATTATTACTTTCCGCGATTCCGGTTGGAATTGTGGGATTGGTCTTTAAAAAACAGGTGGAAGCTCTTTTTGGGAGTGGACTACTGTTGGTTGGTTGCATGCTTTTAGTTACAGCCTGTTTATTGGCTTTTGCTTATTATGCCAAACCACGCCAGAAAGAAGAGATATCTTTTAAAGATGCGTTGATTATAGGCCTTTCACAGGCATGTGCCATATTTCCCGGTTTATCCCGGTCAGGTACAACAATTGCTACCGGTATACTATTGGGAGATAAGAAAGAGAAAGTTGCTAAATTCTCTTTCTTAATGGTTATTATTCCTGTTTTAGGAGAAAGTTTTCTGGACCTGGCAAAAGGGAAATTTAACCCGGCCGAATCGGGAATTTCAGGAGTAGCAATGATTATAGGATTTGTTGCGGCATTTGTTGTGGGAGCTATAGCCTGTAAATGGATGATCAGCATTGTGGCAAAAGGAAAACTGATTTATTTTTCTTATTACTGTATCGCGGCCGGATTGCTTGCGATTATATATTCGCTTACTTAAAACAAAAGAATGGATTTTTTTGCAGGAAAAGTACTCTACTTTAACAAACCTCTGGGCTGGACGTCCTTTGACTTAGTGAACCGTTTCCGTTATAAACTTTCCCGGAAACTGAATGTGAAGAAGATAAAAGTTGGCCACGCCGGTACACTGGACCCACTGGCTACAGGAGTGATGATTTTATGTACGGGAAAAGCAACTAAACGTATTGGAGAGTTCCAGTACCAGACGAAAGAGTATATCGCTACCATTAAACTGGGCGAAACAACTCCTTCGTTCGATCTTGAAACAGAAGTAGACCAGACTTTTCCAACCGAACATATTACGTACGAAACTGTTCAGGAAGTATTGAAATCGTTCACCGGAACAATCCAACAGATACCTCCGGCTTTCTCGGCCTGTAAGGTGGATGGGAAGAGAGCCTACAAAATGGCACGGAAAGGACGTGAAGTTGAGCTTAAACCCAAAACGCTGGTGATTGATGAAATTGAGTTGACAGCGTGTAATTTGCCGGTTATTAAAATCCGGGTGGTATGTAGTAAAGGGACCTATATCCGGGCATTGGCCAGAGATATCGGAGCTGCTTTACAATCAGGAGGACATCTGGCCGGACTGGAACGTACAAGAGTTGGCGAAGTTACGCTCGACAACTGTATGAATCCGGAACAGATAGATGATTTTTTAAATGAAATAGAGATAGAAATAAAAGATAATTAACAGAAGTTATGAAACTTTCTAAATTCAAATTTAACTTACCGTCGGAATTGATAGCAATGCATCCGACCCATAACAGAGATGAATCCCGCATGATGGTGGTTCATCGGAAAACCGGTGAAATAGAACACAAAATCTTTAAGGAAATTTTAGAGTATTACGGAGAAGGAGATGTTTTTATTTTTAACAACACGAAAGTATTTCCGGCCAGTTTGTACGGCAACAAAGAAAAAACAGGTGCACGTATTAAAGTATTCCTGTTACGGGAACTTAACCAGGACCTGCGTCTATGGGATGTACTGGTAGACCCGGCGAGAAAAATCCGTATAGGAAATAAACTATACTTTGGTGAAGACGATTCGATGGTTGCCGAAGTTATTGACAATACGACCTCACGGGGACGTACCCTGCGTTTTCTGTATGACGGTAACCATGATGAGTTTAAAGAAGCGCTTTATAAGCTGGGAGAAACACCTCTGCCGCGTTATATAGACCGTCCTGTTGAACCGGAAGACGAAGAACGTTACCAGAATATTTTCGCCTCAGAAGAGGGTGCAGTGGTGGCTCCTGCAGCCGGCTTACACTTTAGCCGCGAATTAATGAAGAGACTGGAGATCAAAGATTGCCGGTTTTCTTTCTTAACCGTGCATTCAGGATTAGGTAATTTCCGTGAGATTGATGTGGAAGATCTGACAAAGCATAAGATGGATTCCGAACAAATGATTGTCAACAAAGAGGTTGTTAATATCGTAAATACAGGAAAAGATACAGGAAAAAACATCTGTGCGGTAGGTACTTCGGTAATGCGGGCTATTGAAACAGCAGTAAGTACAGATGGCCATCTGAAAGAGTTCGAAGGATGGACAAATAAGTTTATTTTCCCTCCATACGATTTCAGTGTGGCAAACAGTATGGTTACTAATTTCCATCTGCCGTTATCAACCCTGTTAATGATGACTGCTGCATTCGGAGGATACGATCTGATCATGGAAGCATACGAACTGGCTATCAAAGAAAAATACCGTTTTGGTGCTTACGGTGATGCCATGCTGATCGTTGATTAAACGGAGAAAAGATATGGCAACAGTTTATCTCAGTTTAGGAACTAATCTGGGCGATAAAGAAAAAAATCTTTCTGAAGCCATTCAAAGAATAGAAAAGCAGGCCGGAAATATACTTTCCCGGTCTGCTTTTTATATGACAGAACCCTGGGGATTTATTTCCATGAACTCATTTCTGAATGCTGCAATTGAATTAAAAACAGAGTTATGCCCCCATTCTTTATTAAAAGTAACGCAGGAAATTGAAAAAGAAATGGGACGGGAAGCTAAATCGATACAGGGTATTTACAACGATAGAATCATTGATATTGATATTCTTCTGTATGATGATCTGATTTGTTCCAATACCGAACTCACTATCCCCCACCCCCTCATGACCAAACGTAAATTTGTTATGAAGCCTTTGGCCGAAATAGCACCGGATGTTATCCACCCGGTACTCCACAAAAACTTTTCAAAAATCCTTCAACAAATACAGGCATAAAAGAAAATAAACTGTTAACTAATCTTCCTCTTCGGATGCTAAGGAATAGAGAGCAGCCATGTTATCAAAATCAACCTGAATCTGTTCAAGTATCTGTACAGGATCATTATTCACAGGTAAGGTTGGCACTCCATAATTAACAGATGCCTGATAAGGCAATATCAATATTTTTCCTTTCGGCAAAGAGCGTCCCATACCGGATAAATAAACCGGAACATACTTCAATCCTGGTCTGGCAGCTAACAGCCTGGCAATTCCGGGTTTTATTCTATCCATCTTTTCAGCTTCTCCACGGGTTCCCTCCGGAAAAAGAATAAGAGAATACCCTTGCTCCAATGCCGTAAGCATTTTTGTCAGCGGGTGATTCTCTTCCTCTTTTACACCCTTCCGTTGTATCAACAACGTATTAATGAAATAGTTACTAAAAGCAGCTTTCAGGCGGGTATTGCCAAAATAATCTTCGGCTGCTACCGGCTTTACCTTCCAGAGTAAGCTCCCCGGCAAGGAAGCCAGTAGGCTAATCGTATCCAGATGGCTGTTATGATTGGCTACAATTATAAACTGATCCTCTTTTTTAAGGCAGGAACAATCACTGAACCGCACCCCAACAAATAGTTTGAGTATCCACCGGGCAAATCCTTTATATATTATCCGCAAACATATACCCTGTAAAAAACGTTTCTTCATACTCAGGTCAATAGGCGATGTAATAAATCAGATGAAAGAATACAGGAGCCGTATAAGCCAGCGAATCAATCCGGTCAAACACACCTCCGTGTCCGGGGATGGTTTCGCCCAGATCTTTCAATCCTTTATCCCGTTTAATAGCCGAAATAACAAGATCTCCCGTAAATCCGGCTATAGCAATGAAAGCACTAATCCAAACTACCTGGCCGGTAGATAATGGAGTCAGAAAAGCCAGTAAATAACCAGTCAGGATTGTACACACAACACCTCCGATAAATCCTTCCCAGGTCTTATTCGGACTTATTTTAGGTATGATTTTGTGTTTACCGAATACTTTTCCACAGATATACTGCATAATATCATTAATCTCGGTCAAAAATACAAGAAACATTAACAACCCTCTACCTCCGGCATTAAATCCATCCTGTTCGGGTAAAGAGAGCAGATAAGCCAGATGGCTGATACCAAAAACCGAAAGCATCAGTATCCATTGCAGCAAAGCCATCGATTTGGTGATTCCTTTTGTCTCTCCTTTCAAAACCATACCCAACGGCAACAGCAAAAACATAACTACCGGTATAAATATAATGTAAGCCCCGTACCACGCTATATAAGCCAGATAGTATTGAACAGGAATAGCCAGCAGAGACCAGAAGATTGCCCGCCGGTCAGACTCCCGGAACCCCAATACGGAATAGAGTTCACGGAAAGCTATGAAAGAGAGAAAAGCCAGGCATATATAGGAGAGTGTATAATTAATAAAAACCGCCCCTATAAATATAGCCGACATAATCCACCACGAACGGATACGTGATGTTGATTCCTGCAAATCAATTCCCGGAAAAACTTTTTTAGTAACGAATAGAATAATGCTAACAGCCAATAACAAACCAATAATAAGGGTAATAACGGTTATCAGTTCATCACTTAATGCCGGGAATATAAGTTCCACGTAATGTTTCATGGAACAAAAATAAACGTTTTTATAATATGCAAAGGATTTGTCCTACGATTTATTCCTCCAGCCGTACCAGAATAAGCACCGGATTGTCTTCATTTTCTTCATCTTCATAAGATCCTATCACTGTTGTATTATCTTCCGATATGAATTTAGGAATAAACTCTTCGTCTCTATACATAAGTTTCACACGTTCAGCTATTCTCTTCTTCTTATTGTATAGAATAGTTCCTTTACTATTAAATACCAGATAATCTTTGGTTTCACCCACAAATACAACGGGAATCAACAGATTAAAAAATCTACTCCCGGACCGGGTTCAACCGGTTCAAAACGGTCTCCATAGGAAGTACGCCGGTCACCTAAATCCAGAAAATAAGCTGGTTGTAACTTTTTATCCTGTACCACAAAAATGGTATCATTAAAGTATTCTTTAAATAACAATTGATCGTTAACCCCTTTCAGGAACTGTCCTTCACGATAAAATACGATTAAAGATTCTGCCTGATATTGTTCTGTATAAAAAACCGAATCCCTAACCTCTTCTCCCGGTTCAAATACACCAAAATGTAACCTTTCCTGTCCGCTATAATTAGACATATATCCCATATACTCACCATTTTTCAAAGGTGTTATCGCACGGAACCGGAAAGGGACTTTTAATATATCCAGTAAATTACCTTTTCTATCGTATTCCAATATGTTTTGTTTGGGCAGGTCGTACAACAATATTTTTCCGGGTACAGCAATGATCTGTTCAACCCGGTTAAAATCTTCCGGACCTTCTCCTTTATGGCCGAATCCTTTCAGGAAATTCCCTTCTTTATCAAAAATATAAAATTGTTCATCTCCATTTATATAAAAACGGCCATCTTCATAAATAAGCATTCCCAGATAGTTGATCAGAGACGAATCGGTTGTTTCCAGCGGTACTTCTGTTACGCTGGCGGCAAAATCCTCTAACAATACCGGCTTCCCGTCTGTTTGTATCAGGCCCTTTAAATCAATGGTCACCAATTCCTGCCCATCGTTTTGCCTCTTTTCACTACATGCAACCAGCAGTAGGATCATAACAAAAAATATTAATTTCTTCATTTTTTATCAGTGGTTTTAATAAGTCCGGATCAAATATACGAAATATTCGTAGAATATTTCTTTTGTTAAAATAATTCATATCACTTAATTCTTTATAGTAAATGATATATCTTTGCAAATAAGAAACATGTGGAAAGATTTGGACTGCTTGCAACCACGGTAAAAAATGCTAAAAGGATAGATATTTCTTGCCTCTTAACAACTATTCCAAATCAATCCCCCGTAATATTTTTTTAATACTACAACAAAGATGGGATATTTATTTACCTCCGAATCGGTGTCTGAAGGGCACCCCGATAAAGTAGCCGATCAGATATCGGATGCTTTGCTTGATGAGTTTCTGGCGTACGACAAAGACTCGAAAGTAGCTTGCGAAACCCTTGTTACAACCGGACAGGTTGTTTTAGCCGGGGAAGTAAAATCCAGTGCATATGTAGATGTACAGGACGTGGCCCGGAATGTAATTGAAAAAATCGGTTACACGAAGAGCGAATATCAGTTTGAAGCAAAATCCTGTGGTGTATTTTCTGCTATCCATGAACAGAGCGGTGATATCAACCGGGGAGTAGAGCGGGAAGAAGCCTACAATCAGGGTGCCGGCGACCAGGGCATGATGTTTGGCTATGCCACAAACGAGACTGAAAACTATATGCCTTTAGCATTGGATATTTCTCATAGCTTACTGCAGGAACTGGCATCTATCCGTAAAAATGAAATCGAACTGATGCCTTATCTCCGTCCGGATGCCAAGAGCCAGGTGACTATTGAATATGACGATAACGGCAAACCGTTGCGGATTGATACCATCGTTGTCTCTACTCAACATGATGAATTCGTCCTGCCAAATAGCGAAGTAAGCCAGGAAGAAGCAGACAAAGCGATGCAGCAAAAAATTGCTGCGGATGTTAAAAGTATTCTGGTACCCCGCGTAATAGCGCAATATCCGGCCAGTGTACAGGCGCTGTTTGGCGATGATGTGATATACCATATCAATCCTACCGGAAAGTTCGTGATTGGTGGCCCTCATGGAGACACCGGCCTAACCGGGCGTAAAATCATTGTTGACACCTATGGTGGAAAAGGTGCCCACGGTGGTGGAGCGTTCTCCGGAAAAGACCCTTCCAAGGTAGACCGTTCCGCAGCTTATGCCGCACGCCACATTGCTAAAAACCTGGTAGCAGCCGGAGTAGCAGATGAAGTCCTTGTACAGGTATCGTATGCTATTGGTGTAGCCTATCCAATGAATATTTTCGTAAACACATACGGACGTTCAAACGTAAAAATGAGCGACGGAAAGATTGCGGAAAAATTATGGCAGCTATTCGACATGCGCCCCAAAGCAATTGAAGACCGCCTCAAATTAAGAAACCCTATTTACTTCGAAACAGCCGCTTACGGACATATGGGCCACCAGCCGGAAACAGTAACCAAAGAATTCGTTTCCCGTTACAATCCGGCACCTGTCGTATGTGAAGTAGAACTATTCACCTGGGAAAAACTGGACTACGTAGACCAGATCAAAGAGGCCTTCGGACTATTGTAAATGAAAAATGAAAAGCGAAAAATGAAAAATAGTGTGTTTGTAATTTTTCATTTTTCGCTTTTCATTTTTCATTTATCTCACCCTTCTTCTATCTGCTGTTCTACTTCTTTTACTTTGCGAAAGAGGTCGGAAGCAAAAATAAAATCATTCAGAGCCTCATTATTGGAGGTAATTACATCGTGCTTGTTACCCTCCCACTCTTTGATACCTTCTTTGATAAAGATAATATTGTCTCCGATATTCATTACAGAGTTCATATCGTGAGTGTTAATAACAGTAGTCATGTTGTATTCTACTGTAATATCCCTGATCAGATCATCAATTAACAGCGAAGTTTTTGGATCGAGTCCGGAATTGGGTTCATCACAGAAAAGATATTTCGGATTCAAAGCAATGGCCCGTGCAATGGCTGCACGTTTCATCATTCCCCCACTGATCTCGGATGGAAACAGATGTCCGGCTTCGGACAGATTAACCCGGTCCAGACAAAATTCAGCTCTTTTTAAGCGGTTTTTATAAGAATCATTTGAAAACATATCCAAAGGATACATTACGTTTTCGAGGACTGTCATACTATCGAACAAAGCTGACCCCTGGAATAACATTCCCATTTCACGGCGCAGATGATTCAATTCTTTCTTTCCCATACCGGTCAGATCCCTGCCGTCATAGAGTATTTCTCCGGAATCAGGTTTCATCAGGCCAATAATATTTTTCAATAATACCGTTTTTCCCGAACCACTCCGGCCAATAATCAGATTTGTTTTTCCGTCTTCAAAAACCGCACTGATATCATTCAACACAACACGTCCTTCAAAAGACTTTATAATATGTTTAACTTCTACCATCTTATGTAAGCATTAACTGGGTTAAAATCACATCTGCCAACAGGATCATGATACTACTCATTACAACCGCATTCGTACTGGCTTTCCCCACTTCAAGGGCTCCTCCTTTCACAAAATAGCCGAAATAAGCAGCTATGGAAGAGATAATGAAAGCATATATCACTGATTTAATAATAGAATACCAGACATAAAACGAATTAAAATAGAATTGTAATCCATATTCAAAGGAAGCCGGTGTCATCCCGTTTGCAGAGAAATGACTGGCCATCATCCCTCCCAGAATACCTGTAAACATACTGAAAATAACCAATACAGGGATAAAAAGCATCAATCCGGCCATTTTAGGCATGATCAGAAAATTAGCAGAATTCACACCCATGATCTCCATCGCGTCAATCTGTTCTGTAACCCGCATTGTCCCAATCTCTGAAGCAATATTACTACCTACTTTCCCGGCCAGGATCAAACACATAATAGAAGAGGAGAACTCAAGCAGGATAATTTCGCGGGTGGTATAACCAATTGTAAATTTAGGAATCAGAGGTGAACTGATATTCAGCGATATCTGGATAGCTATTACCGTACCGATAAATACGGAAATAATAATCACGATCCACAGGGAATCCACCCCCAGTTTATATATTTCTTTTATTAACTGCTTGAAGAACATACTCCACCGGTCGGGTATGGAGATCGACTTCATCATCAGCAATGTATATTCACCTAATCGATGTAACGCTTTATTCATTATAGTTTCTTTTTAAGATAATCCATCCGTTGAGTGGCTTTATCCCTGCGGGTGACCATGTTATCAATATCGTTTAAAACAGTAGCCAGATCGTAAGTAGCAGACAACGCTTTCTTATCGGCATCCGTCATATAGATAGTATATGGTTTTCCTCCTGTATACTCTACTTTTATCCGTTCATCTTCATGATCGTAAATAAATTTAACCACATCTACCCCTTTATCGCCGGTATAGGTAACAATTTCTGTTGTATTACCCAGATCCTCAAAGCGGTAATTGAGTCCTCCGTCATAAGGGATTTCTGCCGTATCCGCAAATTGCCCGTCTGCAATACTAACCCGGATAGCTGTATGATTAACCGGACGGGAACCATAGTAAACACTTTCCAGAAACATCTCACCCCGTTCGTTCACACGGCTGCGGATATAGCAACGCATCACATTCCGTTCCACTGTTTGCTGTTTCCAGACATAGTTTCTTACTTCATTGTAAACCGGATCACCTTCCAGTACAAAACCTTCTTTCAACTCTTCCGCTTCCATCCGTTTCAATGGCAACAGACTGTCGCAAAAAGCAATAGTCCTTTCAGACTCTTTGATCTCTACCAGACGCATTAACTCTAATCCTTCCTGCTGTATTTTTACTACATCTTTATAGTTGGCACGAAGGGTATCTATTTCATTTTTGGCGGCATTCAATTCGCCCTGTTCATACATCGTACGTGCCTGCTCCAAACGGCTGCGGGCCTCTTTCTCACGATTATCACAACTACACAGGATAATTACCGGAAGTAGCAGACAAACTATTAATTTCTTCATACTTTATACAATGTTGCATCCATTGCAAAAGTATATGAATATCCGTAATCTACCACTCTTTTTCCGGCAAAATCGCTTTTTGGGACATCCGCATAAATGAAAACAACAGGAATGTTTATAAAGTTCGTACCCACCTGTTAATAGCATAGGCCAGCCAGGCAGACATACAAAAAACCTCCCAAAGAAAAATATCTCCGGGAGGTTATATACGAATTTATTACTTAGTTAGTTCAGAGTTCTATTTTCTGTACCTGGGTATAATACATATCACCGATTCCACTGATTTTCAAGGCAACACGGATAAAGAAATAATCCCTGTTGGCCAGTTCTTCCGGGATAGAGGCTGTAATAGTTGTTTCCGAACCTATATTTACCTGACTCATCTCTATACCGGTTACCCCTTCGTTTTGATTCTGGTCTGTAAGAATGGATTTACCAAAATATATATTTACAGCTTCCAGTTCGCGCTCATCTGAAATTTTATTTACTGTAAATTTAGCAGTAACGGTTCCGGAACCTTTCTGAAAGCTTTCATTACGCACAATATAATAAGGTTTTACCTCCAGATCCAATTTTGTATGGCCTTTTACCATTACATACAATGTATCTACGGATGTATCCCAGGGAGCATCACCCCTGAATACCAATTTATATTCACCCTCAAACAGACTTGCGGAGTAAGTTCCATCATGAGCCGGATATACACTGATATTCGTAGAAAAGTCATACCCATCCTGATACAGGTCGATCCGGGCTCCGTTGGTACGTAATCCTACATTTTCCCCGTTATACATAATATTGCCTGATAAGGTTGCTTCAGGTTCGTCGTAGTTGTCGTATCCGCATCCGGCCAATACCAGTGTGCAGATGATTGCTATAAATGCTATTTTCTTTTTCATACTATATCGAATTTTAATGGAATGGGTTCTTTACAAGTTTCGGATTATTATTGAGATCATTCTGATGAATAGAAGCATAATAGTTCGCCATACGGAAGAACCGGGGTTGGCGGAAACGGTCCGGACGGATTTTTTCATAAATGAATTTACCATCATCCGGATGTCCGGGACGAACTACACGATAGGGATAGAGTCCATAAACGACAGCATCTTCACTATCATTGCTACCATTCCACACCTCGTGAGCAATACGCCAACGCCGCAAATCGTGATACCGGTGATCTTCGAATGCCAGTTCCACCCGGCGCTCATTCCGGATAATATCCATCGTCAGGTTAGAAATACTGTTCGCAGGGAATCCGGCACGTTCACGCAATGTATTGATATAGTTTACAGCCGTAGGGTCTCCTAATTCAAAGGCTGCCTCCGCGGCATTCAGATATACTTCACCTAAACGGAACCAGGGCCACCAGTTGTCGGCACGGGTACCACGGGTACTGGCCAACGCGGCATCCGTTACATGTTTACGGATATAAAAACCGGTATTACTTACATCACGTTCATTATCTTTAGGCCCGTCCAGCCCTGTCCACAGGCCACCATCCGAATAATTTGCACCTAATGTAGGCGTTACACTCAGCCGGTATTCACCCGTTTCTTCATCCCACACATATACACCTGCCTGCATATTAACGGCTGTATTTTTAAAGGTGGTTCCGGGATAAATAACCGTTCCATACAAACGTGCGTCTTTGCCTTCAAAAATATCCGATAGATTATCATAAAAAATATAGTCGCCGTTTGCATCTTTATAACGCAACGTACCTTTAGTTCCGTCCAGATAATCAAAACTTTCTACCAGACTCAGAGAAGGAGAAAGCGCAGAAGAGGATTCATTATCTTCAGAAATACTTCTTACAATGTTATCGTAGGCAAAATAGTGGGATTTCAGAATAGGCAGATAATCTTTCACGAAAATAACTTCCGTATTCCCATCTTTTGTATTCAGCATATCATAGAAATTCTCACCCAGGTTCGGATTGCTCCGGTAAAGCTGGTAATTAGAGCTACCCAAAATAGTTTTGGCAGCAGTCAGAGACTTTTCATAGTATTCGTTTGCCCTGGAAGCCGGCATTCCCACTTCTCCACCCGGAGTAGTGATAGGAGAAGCCATCAGGTTATTATATTTGGCAAGAGATCCGGCATATAGCATCGCACGGCTTTGTAAGGCAAGAGCAGCATAGGTATTTGCCCGGCTTTTACTACCGTTGTTTCCTGCCAGGTCATTTTTAATAGCCTCTGTCTCCTCATAGATAAAATCATAGATCTCCTCTTCTTTTGCGCGGGGAACCTGTACATGGGAAGGATCGCCACTAAAATCATAAATTAATTGTTCTTTGATTAAAGGTACCCCTCCCATTCGTTTCACCAGTTCGAAGTATACAAAAGCCCGCTGGAATTTCAGTTCTCCTATAAACAGTTTTTTCTGATCTTCTTTTAAGTTATCTCCATAAGCTTCGATGTTTTCCAAAGCCAGATTGATATCCCGGATTAAACCATACTCCCAGATTTGTCCGTAGTTATCCCCATACTGAAAGTCATTTTTACTATTCTGATCAAAAGTACCTGACCACATAGCATCATCAATTTCGGCCATTCCTCCAGTATTAAAATCACCATGTAAATGAGGCAGGCGGTCGTAATAATTGGCCAGCAGGGAAATAATCAGATCCGGATTATTCCATACCTGGTCTTCTGTAATAATGGTTTTAGGATCTTTGTCAAGCCAACTGTCACCGCATCCTGTCGTCAGGATAGAGCAGATAAGGGCTATTACTGATACTTTTATATATTTAGTTTTCATAACTGATATTTCCTTTAAAATGTTACATTAAATCCAACAAGTATGGTTCTCTGTTGAGGATATACAACTGCAGCGCGTGCCTCGATTTCCGGATCAATCTGATATTTTCCTACATTATCAAAAGAAACCAGGTTGGATACATTTCCATATATACGTAATTTCTGTGCTCCTATTTTGCTGATCACAGAGCGGGGCAACGAGTATCCAAGTTCCAGGTTTCTGATTCTCAGGTAACGAACATTCGTCAGCCAGAAATCACTGTTCTTTGCATTTGGCCCGGAATGGCCTTCCCGGATAGCCGGATAATATCCCGCGATCCATTCGCTGTTATTATCATAGGGATCGGCACGGTGCCATCTGTCTTCCAGCAGATAAACCGGAGAGTTTCCACCCCCCCCATGATACGCATTTCTCAATTCATAATCCTGGCACCATGACTGCATACCACCTCCGGAAAAGTCAATATTCAAATCGATACCTTTCCATTCCAGACCGATATTACCACCAAACGATACCATAGGCGCCCAATTAGTCGGATATCCGATGGGACGTTCGTCCATACTGTTTATAATACCGTCACCGTTTACATCTTTATAAATAAAATCTCCGGGTAATAAAGTCCGGTTATTTTGTCCGTCCATATCCACCGGATAATTATCAATTTGTTCCTGGCTCTGGAAACGGCCTACTACCTGATATCCCCACCAGATACCGCCGTAGCGGTTTTCGATTGAATTACGGTATTCATCCCATGAGCTACCGAAACGGGGTTTATAAGTCTCTAAATTATGAAATCTTGAATAGGTAAAATTAGCACTTACCGTATAAAACAGATCGCCTACATAATCATTGTATGTAACAATCCATTCCGCTCCTTTATAAGCATTCTTATTCAGGTTTTCATTCGGCAGGCTATAGCATACTTCAGTCGGCAAAGTTACGTCGTACCTGGGTGCGGGTATACCGGATATTGTTTTCTTAAAAAAGTCAATGGTTCCCGTCAGTTTATTATCAAACAGGGCAATATCCAGACCGATATTGGAACTTGTATTTTTTTCCCATGATAAGTTAGTCACCGGAAGTCCCCGTGGCCTGATACCGGTTACTAAGTTGCCGTCCAATACCGCATTTCCATTGCCATAATCATATCCGCTTAAAAAACCGAACATGGATACACCGGCTTCACTACCTGTTTGTCCCACAGACCCTCTGATCTTTAAATCATTGACAACAGGGCGGATATTTTCAAAGAATGACTCTTCGGAAATACGCCATCCGGCGGATACACCCGGGAAAAATCCCCACCGCTTACCGGGCGCATACAAATAAGAGGCATCGTAACGTCTCAGCAACTCAACTAAATATTTATTTTTGTAATTGTAGTTAATTCTTCCGATATACCCGGCTCTTGCTTCGTAACCCCAGCCATCATAGAAATCATTTAAATCGGCAAACGCCAATAAAGGAAGATAGTTATTAGGAGGTACCGTACCCATCGTCTTTATATTATTATCGTAATCAGATACTTCATAGGCTCCGACAACTGATAGGTAATGATCGCCCAACTGTTTTTCATAGTTTAACTGGAATTGTCCGTATTTGGCCACTACACTTCGATACACCTGGTATCTCCAACCGGCATCCGAACCGTCTGACCGTACATATTCATCTGTTGCTTCATTATAGGTATATACATCATATGAATACTGGAATCCGTCAAACTCGGAATTTGTATAATTATAGGAAACGGTGGCTTTTGCTTTCAAACCAAACCCAAAATCATACTG
>JAJQAZ010000050.1:28130-102617 GCA_021203545.1 Tannerellaceae bacterium
TATAATTATAGGAAACGGTGGCTTTTGCTTTCAAACCAAACCCAAAATCATACTGAAAAACGTTTTTACACCGTAACACACGGTGGCTTTTGCTTTCAAACCAAACCCAAAATCATACAATCCTGAATGGATATGGATGCAGTGGCTGGTGGCTTTTGCTTTCAAACCAAACCCAAAATCATACTGTGCATACAGATTCATATTGGCATTCCGTGACAGGTTGTCTTTATAACCGGCTACATCCCGGCTAAATAAAGCAGGGTTATAAGCGAAGCCATTACTTGTTCTATTGATATAATCGGGATTGTCATTGGCGTACGGGCTTTCAATAGGCCGTTGGTTGAACATTGCTAATATAGCGGAAAAGTAACCATCTCCACCGGGCAAACCCACATCTTTACTTACTTCATGCTTTCCACTCACCTGTGCCCCAACCTTAAACCGGTTTGTGATGTCGGATTCGATATTAAGCTGCACATTGGTTCTCTGGTAATCAAAATCTTTCATCAACGCTTCCTGGCCCGTATGGGCCACAGAGATATAATAGTTGGATTTTTTTGAACCGCCGGTTACATTTGCATTGATATGATATTGAGGTATATTTTTTCTCATGATCATATCCGGATAATCATATCCCTTATACCCCTTTTCGGTACCGGCCTGCCATTTCGCCAACTCTTCCGGGGTCAGGAATTCCCGCGGGTCCTGGCTTGCATTCTGACGGGCTTCTACCAGGCCCCTCATATAAAGGCCCGCATCAGCCAAATCCGGGAACCGGGTTAAATTCTGCCATCCGAAATATCCGTTTACATTCACAGTTACACTCTCATCCTTTCTTCCTTTTTTAGTTGTAACCAGTACAACCCCACTGGAAGCACGCAGTCCGTACACAGCAGCCGAAGCATCTTTCAGGATAGAGATACTTTCAATATCTTCCAGGTTCAGGGAGTTAAATACATCATTACCGGACACATTGGACCCTCCTACCCAGTCTCTGGAGTTATCGCCGCCATACGGAATACCATCAACTACAAACAACGGATTTCCCATATTACGGATTTCCAGATTGGCCCCTCTACCGGGCCGCGCATCCATTGCCCGGACGGATAACCCTTGTACCTTACCGGCCAATGCCCCGGCAGTAGAAGTAGAAGAAGAGCGGGTAAGCGCTTCGGATTTAACACTACTGATGGCTCCGGTTACAGTCTTTTTAGATTGCGAACCATAACCTACTACTACAATTTCATCGAGCATTTCAGTATCTTCCTGCATAACAATGTTAAATACAGTTTGATTTCCAATCTCCTTTTCCACCGGTTTATATCCGATGTAGGTGAATACCAGAGTTTCTCCACTCTCTACATTCAGGGTGAAATGTCCATCAAAATCTGTAATTGTACCATTTGTGGTTCCTTTCACCGAGACATTCGCTCCAATAATAGATTCTCCTTTAGGGTCAGTTACAGTTCCCGTAATTTTGACCTGTGCAAATAGTGCTGAGGATAGCAGGAACATTGCACACGTCCATAACAATTTTAATTGCTTCATAAATTAAATTTTAGAATTAACAAGAAAAGAATTCATGTTTTTTAGGTTAATACTCTCATAATTCAGACATATACTTAATTCTTCATAATGCCGGCAAATATGTGGAACATTAACGGAGAAGGAGTTAGTAAAATCGACCAAAAAGGATAGTGAAAATATTCATAAAAATTATAGGAGGAAGAATCGTTCAAAAAAGGGTAGACAAAACGGTCAGAAAGAATATGAAAACATTTTACAAACCGCTAAATATCAAAGAAAAAATTATAGGGTCGTTTTATATTTGCAAAGATAATTACAATATTTCCAATACCAATTTTAATGAATTTATTTTAATTATCTGTTTGGTTGATAATTGCAGATAAAGCAATTTTTATCACAAAAAAGAAATTCAGACCAAATAAAACGACCCTATTTATTGTCCATAACTTTAAAATATGAACCACAGAGTGAAGAACTTTTACTATCAGAAAACACTGATGTTTGTTTTAGCTGTTTTTTGTTTTATAACAACAAAAGCAGAGCAAATAACAATAAGGCACATTCCCTCTATTCAACAATTGCCGTCTAATACTATTTTATCCCTGTTTCAGGATAAGGAAGGATTTATTTGGTTGGGTACCACCGATGGCCTGTGCCGGTACGACGGATACCATGTAATTACATTCAGGGGAGATATTAATAACCCCGACCTGCTAACAAGCGATGAAATTACCTGCATCACAGAAGATAACAATAATCAGATATGGATCGGAACAAACAGAGGATTTAATATTCTCAATAAAAAGAATTATCAGATAAAACATTTCGAAGGAGAAGAACTGCAAAATGCGATTATCCGCAGTATAGCAACCACTTCAGATGGCTCTGTCTGGGTAGGAACCAACGGACGCCTTTACCGCTACAATGATAGGATGGTACTTCAGAAAAGTTATGAAAATGACCTTCCGGCAACAGGAATCAACTGTATATATGAAGATAAAAAAGGGAACCTATGGGTTTCTCTTTGGGAAAGAGGATTACACAAATATGATCCGGAAACGGATTCGTTTATCTCCTTTCCTTATATCGGAAGCGGTAATAATCCTTTTTCTATCTTTCAGGATAGCAAAATGAATTATTGGATTTGTACCTGGGGAAATGGTATTTACCGGTTTCATCCGGACCGGAAAGCGGAAGAAATGTATATTCAGGAAAGCCCCTTTAATGATGATAAAGAAATTAGTACAGCCGCTTTTTACAGTATTGTAGAAGATAATACCCATCATTATATCTGGGCTATGTCGTTTTCCGGATTATATATTTTCGAATACGATGAAGACCAGAAGCTGAGACGAGTTCCTACACCGGCAAAATTGCAGGAAACCAATAATATCTTTAATCATATGATTAAAGACCGGACAGGCAACCTGTGGATCGGGACATTCAATGAAGGAGTAATTAATGTAATATTTGACAATCCGCTTATCCGGAATAATTCGTTGTCTGTAATTAAAGAAAAGACCGGATTAACACCCAACATCCAGACTATTTATGAAGATAAAGAAGGGGATATCTGGTTTCATCAAAACCGTTTCGGAGCCGGCATTTATTTTCCGCCGGAAAACAAAACCCTTTTCCACACAGATATTCCGGCTTTACATGATATTATCGGGGTAAGTTGTATTACCGATTTCCGTTCCTATCCGGATGAAATATGGTTAGGGTTTATCTACCAGCCATTTATATGCCGTCTTCACAAAAAAGGCAAAGACATACATTTGATTGAACAAATCGATTTGGGAAAAACGGTAACTAATCCGGGTAATCCCAGAATCTTTTTCGAAGACCGGAAAAATAATATCTGGATTGTAACAACAGAACGCCTTTTATTAAAACCTTTTTATACGGATTCTATCCTGGCGATACATGACTTACCTTATAAAATTACCGGAATTACCGAAGATATCCGGGGAGATATCTGGTTAAGCAGTCTCAACCAGGGAATATTCCGGATTACAATTTCTCCCGGCAGCCAGCCTGATCATATGCTAATCCACAACTATACGCCCACAAATTCAGCGTTAGAAGGAACTAAATTTGAAGCCATTTGTGCAGATAGTAAAGGACAGGTCTGGATAGGCACAAAAGAAGGAAACATGCTGATATATGATATCATTACAGACGAATTCAGAAATATTTCCCACCTATTCAATTTTGCAGATGAAAGACTACTCAATATAGTAACAGACCGTTACGGGCACATCTGGATATCTACTGCCAAACGTTTAATAGAATTTATCCCTGAAAGCAACGCGTTATACGATTACAGCGAAGAAGATGGGATTATCATAAATTCTTTTCTCAAAAAACTCCTGTTGGATTAATACAGCCGGTGAACTATTATTTGGTGGAAATAAAGGGATTTCTATTATAAAACCAGCCCATAAACCTATAGAAAGAAAGGAAGAGCCAACCGTTTTTATTACAGATGTAAAAACAGATAATATATCCGTTTTTCAAAAAAACGGGAATAATAAATTTGACCCTATTACACACCTGGTCCGGTTTAAACCGGAAGATAAAAACATTGAGATCAATTTCTCGACCCTCAATTATACGTCTCCCAATAAAATCGTATATGCTTATAAACTGGAAGGGGTAGATCAGGCATGGCGGTATACGGACCCCGGTAATCCTTTTGCCATTTACAACAAATTAAATAAAGGGAATTATACATTCCGGGTAAAGGCTACAGATAAAAACAGACTATGGAGTAACCACATTACCACCCTGAAAATCTATAAAGAACCCCATTTTTATGAGACATGGTGGGCCTATACATTATATGTATTATTATTCATCCTGATCTTCTATACTATATTTCGTTTTATCTATCATAAGGTTGAGCTTAAAAATAAACTTAAAATAGCACAGATAGAAAAAGAAAAATCGGAAGAGTTAACCCAATTAAAACTTCGCTATTTCACCAATATTACCCATGATATTCTGACTCCTCTTACTATTATCTCCTGTCTGGTTGATGATGCCGAAACAACAGGCAGTTCTTTCCGGTAATTCGGAACGATACGGTCCAACCTGAACCGTTTAAAACGTTTATTACAACAAATACTGGACTTCCGGAAGATGGAAAGCGGCAATATGCAGTTAACCATTAGCCAGGGAGATATCGTTGATTTTATCAGGGATATTTGTTACAACCAGTTTCTTCCGTTGCTGGGGGTAAAAGAGATTAGTTTCTCCTTTAGTGCCGGCCAGGATTCTATACCGGGTTATTTTGATGCGGATAAAATAGATAAAGTTATATTCAATTTACTATCCAATGCGTTTAAATATACACCACCCGGAGGTAGTGTACAGGTTGAAGTAGAAAAGAAAAACCAAAACGCAGTTATAATCCGTGTCAGTGATACTGGAATAGGGATCAGCCCGGAAGAACAACAAAAGATATTTACCCGTTTTTATAGTAAAACGATAGGGCAATCAGTAGAAACAAACGGAATTGGACTGTCTTTAGTAAAAGAGCTTATCGAATTACACCACGGAACCATATCCGTAGAAAGCACGATCAACAAAGGAAGATGCTTTACTGTAGAAATACCGGTTCATCAACCGGATTATATCCATGAGGAAAATTTGGAAAGTCCTTTGTCTGGAATAGAAGAACAGGAGAGGGAAACAGAGCTGTCTTCAGAAAACACCCATATTCTGCTTGTTGAAGATAATAAAGAACTCTTGTTGCTTATGAAAAACAGTCTATCCGGACGGTATCATATATTTACCTCCGGAAATGGGAAAAAAGCGTTATCTATTATCAAAGAACAGGATATACAAATTATTGTAAGCGATATTATGATGCCGGAAATGAATGGGTTAGAATTATGTAAAACGGTAAAAGAAAATCTGGAAACCAGTCATATCAGTGTTATTATACTTACGGCAAAGAATAGCATGGAAGACAGGATAAACTGTTACAATGCCGGAGCCGATGGTTATATTGCAAAACCTTTCAATATGAAACTGTTGGAAGCAAGAATTAATAACCTTGTACAGAAGCAGAAGAGTAAACAAAAAGACTTCGAATCGGATGTTGATCTCAATTTATCCACACTGGAATATCAATCAATAGATGAACAATTTCTGGCAACAGCAATCGAAATTATTCAAAACCATATTGATAAACCTGATTTTGATATCAGCATATTGGCTCAATCCCTGAATGTTTCCAAATCGTCCCTTTACAGGAAAATTAAATCAATGACAGGATTGTTCCCACTGGAATTTGTACGCAATATTCGTCTGAAACAGGCCTGCCGGTTATTAAAAGACAAATCGGTGTCTATTTCTGAAGTAGCTTACGCCAGTGGTTTCTCGGATCCTAAATACTTCGCACAATGTTTCAAAGCCGAATTCAATCTTACTCCCAGCGAATTCCAGAAACAAAAATCTGTCCCCACTTATCAATAGCATAGGTAACTAATACACCCAGGGTGTAACAAATAAGATCCGACCAGAGAAAGCCCTGACCTAAAACCAGAGCAGCGAGAGAATTAGCACGTAAATCCCTAATCCAGGGTGCCTGGTATAACTGGCTGATCTCAATAAGATAAGAAAAAAGCAAAGCTGCTATAGCGGCTTTTGTATAACCCGAAGCCGGTGCAACAAACCGGATTCCCAGATAAACCATTGCCGCCCAAAGAACATCTCCGGCATATTCTATCACCCAACCTGGCATATACCCACTATATATACGGGTAGCCAGCCCCAATACAACCATGAGCAGGGCCAGACACGCATATATAAACCGTATATTTTTCATCTTTCGCAATATAACCTAAGAAAATACAAATATAGAAAACCTCCTAAAGAAACAATAATTTCAGGAAATTTTAAACCGGAAATGTTAGAAAGCGACTGTTTTAACAAAATCGATTTTCGATTAATGAAAAACAAAACGTGGAAAATACTTACCGGTTTGAAATTAGACTCGCCACGACGTGTTTAGTCCTATTGAAGCATAGAAAAGAACTAAAAAGGATGATTTCTCTGCTTTTAGTTGCAAAAAATATGTCGCCTTTATTTTATAAGACCCTTTTGGGGAACCAAATTTACGAAAAAAGTCCCGGCGAAGTACTTAACAGCGGCTATAACAGACTAAACACGTCGTGGCGAGTACCTGACAGCGGCTATAACAGACTAAACACGTCGTGGCGAGTACCTGACGGTAGCTGTAACCTATTAAACACGTCGTGGCGAGTAATAAAGAGTTGCTATTTTCTTACGAACATCTTATTCTGTTGACTGGTCTTTATAGATATGTGTTAAAATTTCCCCGCAGGGGATTGGAATATAGCCCGGGGTTGGGAGACATGTTAGTAAAAAACGCTCCATAGGAGTGCTATGTTACAAATGATAAACATCCGGAACAGAGCACCGCTACGCGGCGCAAATATCCGTTTATCTACTTTCCCTGCGCTTCCGCACAGGGCTATGAACAGAAAGCCGCTATGCGGCTGGTACAGACCCGGTAATAATTTAATCTGACTGCTGTAAAAAAGGAAAAGGTTATTTCTAAATGACTATTTATATTAATAACCAAATTATAATACTAATTCTGTTCCGGTTATAATACACTCCTAACTCCTCTTGAGAGGAAATAAAAAAACCAGTACTTTATATCTTTCGATCACTGCTGATTTGTAGTCTGTTAAAAAGTCATACTTTGGGGGGTACAATGTCTGGGAATTATCATGTTGGGATTATACCCTGTATTTAATATTAACTTAAAGAGAAATGTTTTTAATATAAGTTTATTTGTTGGTGTGGAGCTTAGAATTGAAAATTGGTTTTAGCTAATCTTTGTTTACTGCCTGTTGATTTAGGCACAGATTTAAATCTGCGCCAGCGAAAGACAGTAGTTTTTGATAGGTTTTAGAATGATAATCGCATGGTACAGCGGATGCCACTTGTTTGGATGCCGGGTGATTGCGGTAATTTAAACGCCAGGTGTAGTCGATGCGGAGGAATTTGAAAATATTTTCTATACCTGCACTGGCTTCCATATAAGGGGGTTTTCCCATGGTGTAAGAATTGTTTGGAAAAAGGTAAAGGCCGGAAGCCCCGGTGATGGGGTTGTTTTTTTCTGTTAGATTTCCCCACAGGCCACGGAAACAGAATACTTCTCTCCATTGGAGTTTTTTTATAACGGGCAGGCGGTTCAGCAGGTTTCCGTTCATATAGTAAGTTAAATCCCATGAAGCATATTCGTCGTTGATGAACTCCATTACATTCATGTTGGTGTAAGTTTCGGGTTGAATGGTATAGGTTATGTTGGCATTGGGCAGAATGAGTAACGGATAGGGTACAGGGGTCCATACTTTTCCGGCTTTGGTTATTATATCAAGATAACCGAAAACGGAGAACCAGAAACGTTTCTGCATACCGATATCGGTGCGATGATAGTTGTAGGATGACCCTAAAAAGTCTTTTTGCGCCATGACATGGTTAAAATTGAAGATCAGCGCGTCGAACGTAATCGGAATACGCGTATTGCGGGTCTGGTAGAATTTCTCATTTTTTGCATAACGGAATTTTACTTCCAGTTGCGTCATGTCGTAGTGGTCAAGTGGTGTAAGGGTACAATCTGTATTGATATGGTTGAATTCCGCGTATTTTGTCGCATATTCACGAAAATTACGCACAACCGCCCCATACGCTATCCCATTATAGTGCTCGTGATAGTAAGTGAGTTCGGCCTGACGCAGGTAGGTAGCCCGGGTATCTTTCTGACGCCTGATAGCCAGCATCATGTTGTCTTTTCCGGTGTACATGTAGTTCTGCCCCAGTTTATTTATGTCGTACATGTACTCAAAACGAATGGAGTTTACCGGATATTCTTTCCTGAATTCCTTCCGGTCGTTGAATGAATATTCAATCAGGGCATCGTATTTCAGTTTTTCGTCTTTTGTTCCATAGGCCATATAGCCATCGAAAAATAACCGTTTACTGAAGGCGGTTGTTGTAGTTCCTCCCACACGGAACCGGGCTCCTTCGATCGCATTTCCATTGAAGGTGGAGTTCATAGGGCCAAATTCGAATTTGCTTTTCAGTGGATCCCTATGGGTCGGTATATAACCGGAAATAAGGGTTGTAAGGACTTTTTCGGTTATATAGAAAGCCGGCACAGAACGCAATCTCACCATGAGTTGTCCGACCGAATTGGGATTCTTCCGGACTGCTTCTTCCGGACGGATACTCGTCCAGAATTCGTCCGGCTGCCGGTAGGCCTCTTTCAGTGTAATAACCAGGGCACTTTCTTTAAAGATCAGCGCTTCTCCGGCATCGGGTTCGCTAAATGAATGATTGCTGTATATATTCATACGCCGTGCATACATTCCTTTGGATTTCTCATTTAGTTTAAAATGTACACTGATGTCATCTTTTGTAATGATACGGGTATTGTCCGGAGTTCTTTCAAAGGTCTGTTCAATCGTCATTTGAGAAACAAAGTTCAGGTTAATATTTTTAGGAACATTCAGTACTGCTTTTTGAATGAAGAAGGTAGAGCCGAGCGTAACATACAGATGCCCGGTAAATCCCCATGTTTCGGAATTAAAGGGTACAAAGCCCAGATCTACACACGGTTGTCCGTTTACACTAAGTGTATCCAGCAGGTAATATTTATAATAGTCCGGGCCGATAGTGGACAGCGGACTTACAAACCGCTGCAAAAACAGGGGTATATCATTCCTGAAAATATCGACTTCCCGGAAAGCTTCGCTCAGAAACTGCTGAACGCCATCGCGTGAAAATACTTCGTCTATGCCGGATGATTGATTTCCTTTTACCAGACGTTTTTCGGATTTCGGGCTTTTACGGTAATAGACTGTTTCTATTTTTTCTTTTTCCGATACGGGCAGAATGGTTGTTCCTACCTCAAGTGTATCAATAAAGTCGACCAGAAAATCAAATTTGCCGTCTTTGCCGTTTTTTTAGGTTTCGGCTCATATTCGTTCATTGCGAAGATCATACTTTCATACCGGTCGTATTAAAAATAGTCATGATCATGCGGATCGTTATCTTTCCGTAAGGCTATGAGTTGCCTCACCAACTCAACGGCGGGATTTTCTTTCTTGCTGTATTTTTCTTTCCCGGGTTTTACAACTATATCATTCAACGCGATCCCGGTGGGTAATAACTGTATGTTGAGATTCGTTGTTTTTCCGGAAGTTATATCTATCTCTTTTATATCATATCCTAAGCAGGATACTGTTAAGAGTTTACTGGCTGCCGGAACTGTGAATGAGAAATAGCCTTCTCCGTTGGTTGCTGTTCCTACTGTCGTACCTTCAAGAATAAGGGATGCATACGGAAGACCTTCTCCCGTAATAGAATCGGTTACGATACCTTTTAGAGTTATATCCTGTGCACCGGCTGTACATACAGCCCATAAGGATGCGATCAAAAAAACAATCTTTTTTACTTTCACAGTTTTCTTTCTTTTTTAGAATTTTTCATAGCTGTGACACGTTTAGTAATAGATCAAGGTATTTATTTTGCCATTGTTGGTAATAATCCGGTTTGTCTACTATGAGCTGGCCTTCAGGGTCGATAAATAGTTGCGTGGTGCTGCCTGCGGCACAGAGTGTATGATCGGATTCACGGTACACTTTGTAACTGTAGTCGAGGCGGGCACCGGGTTTGTAAAGATAACTTGTGTGTATGACGGCTACATCGTTCATCCCCAACGGAGCATAATACTTTATATGCATATCGTAGATAGGGGCATAAATGCCGGCCTGTTGCATATCGGCATAGGCTATACCGGGATAGCGCCGCCCAAAAGATTCCCGGCCGTCTTCAAAGTAAGTCACATAGATTCCGTGCCATACACGTTGCATGGAATCTATTTCGCTAAACTTCACCTGTATCCGGCAAATGTCTTCCAGTTCTTTCATCGGATTCCGGAATTGAAGATTTCATCGTCAATTATTTCATCGAAGATGTAGCCGGAGAAGTCGTATTGGGTGTAATTTCCGCCCTTCTCATTCATACACATACTTGTAAGCCCGGAATTTACCGGATCAACAGTCAGTGTAAAGGACGTGAACATCATACGGCGTGTTGCTTTTGCCGAAGTATTTACCGGAATGATCCGTATAATATTATCCTGCCGGGTAATTTGCATATCCGGGTCCCGGTTATCTATCATACCGTCTTCCCCTGCAAGTATGTTTTGAAGAACCCGTTGGAGTAATTCCAGATGGTTTGCTTCTTTGCCTTTGGCCACGCTGCTTTTTTCGCCGTTTATCATGATAAATGAGCTACCGTCCATCAGCAATTTTTCTTTTCCGTCGTTGAATATCATGCACATCCGGCCGGGTTGTTTGAAGTGGAATGTTCCCCGGGTTACCAGATCGTCGATAACGGCAGGATTATGCTTTGTACGGGTTACAACGGCCGTGATTGTCTCCTGTGCAAACAGAAGAGTGGATGATAAAACGACGGTAATAAATAGTATAAATAATTTCCGCATAGTTGTAGTGTTATGTATAAAGTCCTCCGTTAATTGATATTACATTACCGGTGATATAGGCTGCTTCGGACGAGACAAGAAATCCGACCAGCGCAGCGACTTCTCCGGGTGTACCGAAGCGGTTGGCTGGTATTGTTTTCTTTAGTTTTGCTTCGTCGAGTCCTTCTACCATATCCGTCAGAATATAACCGGGTGCTACAGCATTGACGGTTACGTTTTTACGCGCCACTTCCTGTGCGAGGGCTTTCGTTGCGGCGATAATTCCCCCTTTTGCCGCGGAATAGTTGGTTTGCCCCAGTGTACCTTTCAGACCACTTACACTGGCCATATTAATGATACGGCCTGATTTATGAGCTAACATGGGTTGCAATAAAGGTTGTGTAACGTAATAGAATCCTTTAAGGGTGATGTCGAGCACGTTATTCCACTCCTCTTCCGGCATAAACGCCATCACATTATCACGGCGTATGCCGGCGTTGTTGACCAACACTTCGATGTAGTCGCCGGGGTGGGATTTTTCCCATGCTTCGAGGGCTTCCCTGGTTTCCTGTCCGTTGCTTACGTCGAATTTAAGAATCTCGCCTGTTTGTCCGGCTTGTTGCACCAGTTGAAGTGTTTTTTCTGCTTCGGCTGTGTTGTTTACATAGTTGATAATCACCGGATAGCCCATACCGGCCAGTTTGATACAGACCGCACGGCCAATGCCACGGCTACCTCCGGTTACTAATGCGTACTTCATTGTTTTATCTGTTTTTAGTTTTTTAATCTATTCCATATTTCTTCTCTTCCTATGATTTCCGCACAGGTATGAAGTGCTGTCATAGTTACGCCATGCAGCCCGTGTAACATGAGGTTCTGTCCTGTCAGAAACAGGTTGGGTATAGGGGTGCGGGGCGAAAGGGTAGTGAGTACCGGATCTGTGTAATCCTTGCGCAGGCCATAAGCAGACCCGTCAGGGGTATGCGTATAATCACGGTATGTGAGCGGTGTACTGGTGTAACTTCCGGCGATCATATCGTTCAGGCCGGGTATACACCGGCCCGCCAATTTTACACATTCGCCGGCGAATCGTTCTTTCATTTGGATATACTCATGGCCACGACGGCCTATGGTTGTATGGCTCCATGGTTCGCACCAACTCCAGGGCATAGGTGTAAGTATATCTACCTGTTGGGTATATTCGCTTCCGTCTTCCGGCACGCGACAGCTAACCAGGACTCCGCCAACGGGGTTGTTTTCCAAATGGAATGTCCATACATCCGGTTTTTTATAGATGTACTGATTCCAGTTGAAATAGCTGAGAGTCCGCGGTTTGATGCGCAGGGACAGCGTAAACATGCCAAAGGTGTTTTGCAGGCTACCGATACGGGCACGGTAGCTTTTTTTCAGCTTGCCGCTTTGTTTTATCCAGTTGCAGGTAATGGCGGGGTGTACGTTGCTGATGAAAATATTCCCTTCGTATGTTTCGCCGTTTGTGCATTGGGCGGCAACCAGTCTGCCATCCTTTTCTATTAATTCTTCCACACAGGCACAGCGGATGATTTCTCCGCCATAGGACCGGATATCGTCCGTGAGTGAGTCTACGATCAGCGAACCGTCTCCTTTCAGCCGCCAGCTACTTTCTATGAAACTGCTGTTGCCGTGGGCAAACGTAAACAGGGGCAGTGATTCCCTGCGTAGTTCCATTTTTAGTGAAGTACCACTTAGTACATTTATTAATAACGGATCCTGAAACGTCTCTGCCAGATACTCCCAGGCACTTGTTTCAAATAATAGGGAGGAGAAAACATCTTCTCCGGCCGAAGGATTTAACAGGTTATACTGTTGTCCGCCGGATTGTTTCAACAGGTCGGCATATTTCTTCAGCGCATTCCGTTCTGCAGGAAATCCGGCCTGTAATGTATTAACAAACTCGTCGTAACCCTGCGCAAAAGAAAAAGTTTGCCCGCCTATCGTAACCCGGTCGAAGTATTTGTCAAGGCGATGCCAGGGGAGCTTCAGTAATCCCAGATGCCGGAAGGCTGCATGGAGGGATTGCCCTTCGCCAATTCCTCCTACATAATGGAATCCTGTATCAAACGCCAGTCCGCGCCTTTTGTAGCTCTGGATACAGCCTCCGGCCTGCTCTCCTTTCTCCAGTACCAAAACATTCATTCCGGCATGCGAGAGTATGTGCGCACACTGAAGTCCGCCCAATCCGCTTCCTATTATAATTACATCGTATTTCATTTTTCACTTTTCATTTTCCTAAATATCGCCGGTTGTATTACATAGGCCAGTACTACTGCGGAGATTAGCCCTACAAGCGTGGGAAATCCTACGGATTTGATGGCCGGGTGTTGGGCAAACAGCATGCTACTGACGGTAACGACCAGGATTACCGCGCTGAAAAAAATCGCTGTTTTGTGGTATTTTAATAACCGGGGGTTATTTCCGCTACCGGTGAGGCCATCCATCACGAATATGCTATAATCTACCCCTATCCCAAAGATGAAGGTAGAGATTATTATGTTGATGAGATTGAATTGTACGTCAAATATAACCATTGCCCCTAGTACGGTCAGCCAGCTTAACAGTATAGGCATAAATCCGAGCAACGTATATTTAATGTTGCCATGGAAACTGAAAAACAGTACTATAAATACAAATAACATGGATACCCATTGCAACACATTAAAATCGTCATTCAGTTGTAGCAGCGTGTCTGTGGTATAATAATAGGTATCAAGAACCAGTAGGTTGGGCGATGTAGCTATGGCATCGCAGATGCGGGTGTAGTGACTGTCTTTGCCACGTATGGTATCATTTTCGCATCTGACGGATGTAAAGAACAGGTATTCGCCATTATAGGATTGTTCCATTAAGGTAGATTGGTACCCTTCCGGTATAATACCGGCTTCGTAGAGGGCAACGGGGGTATATGCAGCGGTTGCCAGGTCGAAGAAAGGTTGAAACGCCGCGGGACGAAGTCCGGCCTCCGGAGCTGTTTCGTCTATGAGCTGCCGGGTAAGTTGCAGCCGCTCTTCTGTCCAGAACTGTTTCCAGGCATCGATACGTTGCTGCTGCACCTGTAAGGGTATAAATATTTTATCGGTATGTGTATAGCTTTTTACCAGTCCTAAGTCCTGTAATGAGTCGAGTTTGTGAGACATAACCGCAAAGTTTTCTATGGCCTCTTCCATGGTGGTTCCGGAACTTACGAAATATTTTTGTTTGTCGCCGGTGTAGGTTTTGGAACGGAGCAGATCTTCGGAATAGGTTATATTTTCTGCTTTATATCCCAGATTGTGCATATCCGCGTCAAACCGATTTCCACCGGCTATGAAATAACCGAGGCAGATTATTATGATTGTAAACAGAAAGAAGATCAGGGGTTTGTTACGGTCGAACGGATAGTTATTGATCCGGTCGATAACGGCAAATGCCCGGCGGTTTAGTTTGTTCTTATCCGGATGAAGGAATTGGGGCAGGTAAATGAGGCTCCAGACAGTGGTACCTATGATGGCCAGGATAGCGAATAGCCCGAAATCCTGTAATAGTTCGGTACGGACAAAGATGAGCCCCATAAATGAACCGATAGTTGTGAGGCATCCCAGACAAACAGGTTTGACCTGGTCGCGGATTACCTGTTCAGGATCACTCACATATTTGTAGTGTGTCAGGATGTGGAGTACATAGGTAAGTACAACTCCTAATACAACAGCCCCAATACCGAGTGACAGGAGTGAGAATTGTCCTTTGATAAAGTACATGCCGGCCAGCCCGAATGATACCCCAAATCCTAAGGGGAGCAATAACAGGGGTATCGTGTTGTAGTTACGGAAACAGATGAAGATAAAGATAAAAACCAATATCAATGAAATGGTGAGGGTTCCTTTCAGGTCGGACTTGATCCGCCATGCGTTGTAAAATCCGCTGGCGGGTGTGCCGTGATAGCTGATTTTTATGTCCGGGTTGGTATGGGTAAATTGCTCTATCTGTTCGTTTAGTATATGGAACAGTGCCGAACCCTGTCCGGTATTGGTACCCGAATACATCGGAGTGATGAACGCTACACATACGGTAGAGTCCGGAACAAAGAAGTGGCCGTGAAGGGTTTGATAACTGCCGGCCGCACCTTCGGTGAATGGTTTCATTTGTTCCATTAAGAGGTTCCGTAATCCTATGGGATCTATTTGTATAAGTTCGGGAAACAGAGTTCCTACCGGACTCTGAAAATCAGTATAGTTTCTCTTCATCTGCTCCTGCATGTGCCTACGGGTGAACAGAGTATCGAGTTGGGCATAGAGGCTGGTGTCGATATAAGCGGGCAGTTGGGCAGTCAGGTGGTCGATGACATCATACATGATGTCACCGGGCAGATTGTAGAAAATATTTTGGATGACCGGTTGTTCAAGGGTTGCATTTATATGGGTCAAAGAGTCAATGAACGCATCGCAGGTTGCCACAATTTGTTCTACAGAGGCTCCGTTCCGGCCTTCAAAAAGCAGGAATGTTTTGTCTTTGATGCGCAGGTTGGCAAAAGCCAGTTTAGTAGTTCCGTCCTCATTTTTGGAAGAAGGCATTAATTTGTTTATGTCTTCCTCAAGGTGTATTTTGGATGCGAAGTATCCGCAGAATGCGTATAGGGCAATCATGGATAGCCAGAAAATGGCCCGGTGACTGCGAAAAAAATGGTAAATCCGTAAGCATAGTTGTGTCATATCGTCATCTCTCCTTTGTATTGCATGTATATTTTTTCCGCATCAGTGATATTCGCAGTGATGAGAAATCCTTTACCGGTAGGGATAGCGGTGATTGCTATATCTACTTCCGGACTGCCGTCAGGGGTTGCTATAGCTGTGAGACGGCACTGTTTTATGGTACTGATGAATAGCTTTTGGCCGGTCAGTTTCATCGCACATTCTTTGATTGTTCCGATGTTACATACTCCGGGGCACACGGGGTTGCCGGGAAAATGTCCGGCGTAGACCTCACAACCGGGCAAAAAGGCAATCCGGTATACGGCACTTAACCCATCGGTTTTTACATGAATAATCCTGTAGTATGTATTTTCAAGTAGCATAGCTGACTTATTTTTATGGGTTTGGACTGATGAATATTTTCATTTGTGTACCGGCTATTATTTCACCGCTGACACGGGTTTCGCCGGTTATCAGGGTTATACCGGCTATTTTGCTTCCGATCGTAATACTTGTGAGCAACTCATCCCCAATCTCCGGACAACGGTAGCACCGGAAATTTTTCACTTCACCGATGTAGCCTACGGGAGGTGTGCCGGCTCCCGCGTCTATCGCTTTGTATCCGGCCCACGCCGAAGCCGACTGGGCTATATGTTCTATCAGCCCGGTTTCAGACAGCCATCTGTCTTCATCTATGAAGTAGTTGCCGGCCCTGACACTGAAACAGGTCAGGGCGGCATCATCATCTACCTCTATCAACTTGTCTATCATCAGGATTGGGTCGCGTTGGGGAATGAGTTTTGTTATATCTTCACTTATCATTTTCCGGCAGATGGGTTTCTATATAATCATACAGATTGGTGAACGTTTGTATGGTTCGCAAATCGGTTACCGGAATTTTTATTTTATAGGTTTGTTGTATGATTGCCACGAGGTCTACCAGACTCAAACTATCAAGTGAAAGAGTTTCTCTTACATTTGCACCGGCAGTAAAAAGGGTTGAATCTACTTCAAATTCTTCTGCTAATAAACTGTTTACTGTTTCTACAATTTCTTTACGTGTCATAATGGATTGCTTTTAATTTTTATATGTTTTTTACGATCAGTGTTGAGTTTGTTCCGCCAAAACCGAAGGAGTTGGAGAGGAATGTATCGAAATGGGTTTCGCGTGTTTCCGGGATGATGTTTAGGCAGGCTGTTTCTTCATCCGGATTTTCGAAGTTGATGTTTCCTGCGATGAAATCATTTTTCATCATTAATACGGAGTATATCAGTTCGCTGGCTCCCGCCATCCACATTTCATGCCCGGTCTGGCTTTTGGTGGAGGTAACGGGTACTTTGTAACCGCCGAATAATTGCGCGATTGCTTTTGCTTCCCGGCTATCGCCGATAGGGGTCGAGGTGGCATGAGCATTTACATACCCTATCTGTTGCGGATTTATATTTCCATTTTTCAGGCATAGTTCCAGCGAACGGGCCGGGCCGGCTACATTCGGAGTCGAAATATGGTCGCCGTTGCCGGAGAAGCCCCACCCTACTATTTCCCCCAATATAGGTGCACCGCGCTTAACTGCGTGTTCGTAACTTTCTATTATAATAGTTGCCGCGCCACCTCCGGGTACAAGGCCATCCCGGTCACGGTCGAACGGACGGCTTGCCTTTGCCGGTTCGTTTTCCCGTATGGAGAAAGACTGAATGCCATCGAATGCTGCTACACTATACAGGTTGGCTTCCTGGGCGCCCCCACAGATCATACAATCCTGTAGTCCGTTCCGGATCAGAAGGTAAGATAGCCCTATAGCATGCGAACCGGATGCACAGGCTCCGGAAGCGGTCAGGTTGATACCCCGCAGCCTGAACAGGCAGGCCAGATTCATGGTTACGGTGGAGTTCATCGACTGGAAGATGGCACCACTACCGCAGGCAGACGTATCTTTGAATTCGCGGAATTTATCGAGTGCGTCCATGGTCGCTTCGGCGGCTGAATCGTTTCCATAAATAATACCCACTTCATATTTGTCTATATAATTCTGGTCCAGTTTTGCATTTTCAAGGGCCGACCGTGTAGCCATATAGGCATATTGGGCTTCCTCAGGCATGAACTGCCGTTGATTACGGGGGATAAAGGGTTTTAGATCGGGACGCTCTACGTGTGCACATAAGGCGGAACGGAATCCGGCTTCTTTACGCTCCCGGCTGAATAGGATGCCACTTTTGCCGGTATACAGGGAATCGCGTACTTCCGCAAGCGTTTTTCCAAGGCATGACCAAATTCCCATACCGGTTATTACTACTCTTTTCTCCATATTATTTTTCTTTTATAAACTTTTCTTATAGCATCGCCTTCTTTTGGTGAATGTAGGCTGTAAGGGTTTCCATTGGGTTAGTTCCCGGATATTATCTTCGAGTTGCGGGCCTGTTTCAGCCCATTTAATGCCACATTTGTTGTAGATAGGTATCAGGTCGTCGAAGAATAGCGCATTGACACCCAGACCCTGATAGTCAGGATGAACAGCTACCAGCAGCATCTCTGCTTTTTCCTCTTTTTTCCATTTCAGCGCGCGGAGCAGGTGAAACCATCCTACAGGAAAAAGTTTTCCCTTCGATTTTTGCAGAGCCTGCGACAGGCTATTCATGGTTATCGCTACTCCTACCACTTCATTTGCTTCATTTTCTATGACCGGAAGTAGTTGTTTATCTATTAAAGGTATATAACGCCGGAGGTATAAATCGATCTGCTGATCCGACATTTCGGTATAGCCAAATAAAGGTGCATACGCCCGGTTCAGGAGGTCAAACACTTTTTTACCATATCCCCGTTTATGGATATCGGTACCGGTCAATTTCCTGACACGCAATCCGAACATTTCTTTCGCCAAGCTGGCTACACGGGCATACTTTGCAGGTACTTCTTTGGGAACTTCGATACGTATCTGTACCCAATCTACCTCTTTTTCATATCCCAGTACTTCCATATGGCGGGGATAATAAGGAGGGTTATAGATAGTGATCATCGAACTCATTTTGTCGAAATCCTCAATGAGCATCCCTTCCTTATCAAAGTCGAAAATTCCCATCGGCCCCTGAATATGATCCATGCCCCGTTCCTTCCCCCACTGTTCGACAGCGTTTAACAGAACTTCTGATACCATTTTGTCATCAATGAATTCAATGAATCCGAACCGGACATTCTTCGTGTGCCATTTTTCATTGGCCCGGTGGTTGATGATACCGGCAATACGGCCTACCGGGTTTCCTTTTTCATCGTAAGCGATGAAGGGTTGTATATCGGAGTTTTCCAATCCCGCGTTGGCAGGATTGAATGTTTCGCGAATGTCCATCTCCAGATCCGGTATATAGTATGGACAGCCTGTATATATCCGGCTTGTCAATCCTATGAAATCTTTCATTTCGCGCCTGGTATAAACCTTTTTTATATTGACTTTTTTCATGTAAGAGTTAGTTGTAAATTAAGAGTTCCGTGTTAACATCCGATTTTTACTCACGGCAAAATTAAGAATTTAAAAGCGAATAGAAATGGTACAAACAAAGATCAAAATGTTCGATTTTTCACTTTTTATGATTTTGGCGGAAGAGACCATACGAACAACTACATCGTGGTGCCGGGGCTCTCAAAGGCGAATTTTGCCTCCTTCCTTTGCCGGATAAGCATTTTTTAATAAGTTTGCACATCCAAAATAAAAGTGGTGGATAAAACTTATATAATGAGGAAAAATAACTTATTCCATGTACTGATAGCTACCGGGTTCGGAGCCGGTTTCTCTCCATTCGCTCCCGGAACAGCCGGAGCTGTTGTTGCTACCGGGATATGGATTGTTTGTTACTTTCTGTTTCCTGTCTATCTTTTTCCGGTTACTTTTGGCCTGATTATTTTATTTACGTTACTGGGTATATGGGCAACCAATGTACTGGAAGCTACCTGGGGAAAAGATCCTTCCCGGATTGTGGTGGACGAGATGGTGGGAGTATGGATTCCCTTACTGGCTGTTACTAAAACCGGCAGCCATGTCTGGTTACTGGTTCTATTGTCGTTTGCTCTTTTCCGCCTGTTCGATATTTTTAAACCTTTGGGTATCCGTAAAGTGGAAAATTTAAAAGGTGGACTGGGAGTTATGGGCGACGATATTTTAGCAGGCATCTACAGCCTGGTGATCGTATGGGGTGTGAAATGGTGGATCGGGTAAAAATAAAAAATATACTTAATGCAATATAAGAGATGAAAGCGAGAGATTTAGCTCAACAGATAATTTATAAGATCATTAACCCTCTTGTACGTGGAATGATCAAAATAGGTATGACTCCTAATATGATCACGCTGATCGGTTTGATTATGAATATTTTTGCCTGCAGCCTTTTTATTTATGCGGCTGTGAATGGTGAAAGGGGGGATTTTTCGTATGTTGGCTGGGGAGGCGGTATTATTTTATTTGCCGGCCTGTTCGATATGATGGATGGCCAGGTTGCCAGGATCGGGAATATGAGCTCAAAATACGGTGCTCTGTTTGATTCGGTATTGGACCGTTACAGCGAACTGATCGTATTTTTCGGAATCTGTTACTACCTGATATTACAGGAATACTTTTTCTCCTCTATCTTTGCTTTTACAGCCCTGATTGGTTCTATGATGGTTAGCTATGTGCGCGCCAGAGCGGAAGGGTTGGGTATTGAATGTAAAGGCGGGTTTATGCAACGTCCAGAACGTGTTGTGATTACAGGATTAGGCGCATTACTTTGCGGTATATTCTATCATTATGCGGGCGATTATAAGGTGTATGTTTCCGGTTTCGACTTTCCGGTATTCGAACCTATTTTAATTTTTATCATTCCCATTGCCATTGTTGCCGTTTTTGCAAACATAACAGCTCTCGGACGGTTAAACCATTGCCGTAAAGCATTAAAAGACTTATAATAAGAATGAATCTACAACTTTCGCTTCCTTCCCGTAAGGAAAGTATTTTAGTAATTATTATCTCTATCCTTTACCTGGCACTAACCGGTATTTTTATCGGGTTCCGGTCGGAACATTTTCTGATGATGGGTACTTTCTGGGTGTTATTCTTCACGAACGATTTTACCCGGAAATTAGGAGTGGCACTGATACCTTTTATGCTGTTTGGGGCCTCTTATGACTGGATGCGGGTATATCACAATTATATGGTTAATTCTATTGACATTGAGGATTTATACAACATGGAAAAAAGCCTGTTCGGGATTAACCTGAATGGTGAGAGATTGATACCCTGCGAATATTTTGCCTTATTCAATCATCCTGTCGTGGACTTTCTGGCCGGGATATTTTATCTGGGCTGGGTACCTATACCCATGGCTTTTGTGGTATACTTATACCTGAAAAAAGAAAAAGAGATATACCTGCATTTTGCCATTGTCTTTTTATTGACTAACCTGATCGGGTTTGCCGGATATTATATCCACCCGGCTGCCCCACCCTGGTATGCGATGAATTATGGTTTCGAGGCTATTTTAGATACTCCGGGAAATATGGGTGGGCTGGAACGATTCGACCTGTTAGTGGGTATTCCGGTTTTTGATTCGATCTATGGCAGAAACGCCAATGTGTTTGCTGCTATTCCTTCTTTGCACTCGGCCTATCTGGTGGTTGTATTTTTCTATGCGATCAAAAGGAAAAGTAATCCGGTATTAATTGGTATTGTAACGCTGTTTATGTTCGGTATCTGGTTTACCGCGGTATATTCGTGCCACCATTACCTGATAGATGTCATACTGGGGGCACTTTGTGCAGTACTCGGCATTTTTGTATTCGAAAAAGGATTAATAAACCTGAAAGGTTTTAAATCATTCTTCGACCGGTACTATAATTATATAAAATAACGAAAAGATCAGAATTCTTTAACGGGTTCTCCCTTTTCATCATACACCCGGAGTGTGCTTACGGCTCTGTACGAAGGTTTGACTATAGATTCTGTACTTCTGGATGCTGTCTCTTCTTCGTAGACCTCAATCTGGAGGTCATATAAATAGTTACGTTGGGGTAACGGCAGGTTGGCCGTGAATTCCTGTTGTTCCGTACTATTATTGATATGTGTATAAATAGTTATCACCGGAAGTGCGGTCGCTTCGTATACATAGGCATTGTTTACATATATATCAGAGCCATTATTTACAAGATCTATAGGCGCAGCGAAATTGAAATAATCGGTTAAAGGAAGTACGGCTGCCGGATTTTTAATTATATAGGTATAGCGTGCCGCGTTTTGTATTAAAAAGCTATTGGATGTACTTAATCCGGAATTTTCCGGGAATGTCAGGTTTACTCGTATCTTGGCACAGGTCCTGACCAAATCCACAATGGCATTGCTACCAGCTGTAAAATCAAAATTAAGTGTTGATCCGTACATACAAAAGCCGTTCGCCGGGTCGAGGTTATTGGTTTTGTCCACTTCGGGCGTTATCATCGCTTTTAAATCATCAATGGTTGCCAGTGCATTCAGGGCTTCTTCATCATCATAGTTGACCACCACATATATATCCTTCGTTTGTAAATCCTGCGGCTCTACAGGTAGGGAAATGATTTGATAATCTCCGGAGATTGAAAAGCCTGTATTTACATATTTAAAGGTAATACTTGTTATGGAAGGTTCTGTAAAAAAGAGACTTATATTAGTAACCGTCTGTTCAACAGCCAGATTATCCCCATCAACCACTTTTGTCAGGAAAGCTTTAGGCACCGCCAGTTTAATTACGGCACCTTCGCTTTCCGGATGCTGGTCTTCCCTACTACAACCGGCAAGGGTTATAGACAGGAATGTAAGCATGTAACAAACTATTTTCTTCATAGTAAAGATCATTCTACTGTTCTTACACAACGTGAAACGGTACTGCTGAAATCATACCGTTCGAATTCATGATAAAGGATGGTATCCCAATTGGCCCTGATAGCGGGTGATAAATAGCTATCGCCATACCAATACGCTTTCACCTGTATCGTTACTTCGTTGTAATACCATACCAAATCGGTTCCCGGAGGAGCGGCAAAGGGCCATCCGTTAGGAAAGTCTTCTATCCGGAGCATAATATCTCCCGGTGTAAAATACCGGTCTATCAAATCCAGTTTTTCATCCGCCAGGATATCCTCATTGTTGTGTTCAGGCATTAATACTGTTGAAGATAAGTCAAAACCCGTTAAGTCCTGTAGTAAAGCCTGTGCCTGCTGACGGAAACGTAACGGATAATAAGGCATATCATAACCTGCCGCCAACCAGGTATTCGATGTCCAGACATTATAGGCCGCATCGCATGCGGCAAGGAATGACAACAACTCGCAGGAATTGATCAGGCGCCACCCTGCCCCATACTTTTTCTCACAATAGTAAGGAGGATCACCCCGGTAGATCGTTGGACCCTGGATTTCCGGATCGTAGTAATTAACCACATCATTGTAAGCACCCTGCAATCCCCCACCTGTTGTCAGGTACGGATTGTTTTCCGATAAATCTTCGTTGCGGGATAAAATTTCTACCTTACCACATTCCGTCGGAATAATGATACTGGAATCGGTAGGATAGACAGGCGGTATAACTATTTGCTTGTCTCCCTGGAATAAATAGGTATAATTATCAACTAACCACGGTTCTACATAGGTCATAATCTGTACTCCGCCCTGGGCATTAATATATGCGTTAACAATATAATGGTAATTCCGGATAACACTGTTGGTTGATAACGCAGGCACAGTTCTCCGTTGACTTGTTATCCCTTCAAAACCACTATCATTCTGAATGGGGAAGGTTTGATTATTAATTTCCAGCAATGTATAGTTTGTTCCGTTTGGAGGTACCAGAAATTCGGGAATGTAGAATATAACAGACCCTATACTGTCCCGGGTATAATCAAAATCCGTAAGGGAAGCTGCCGGAGAAGATACAGTTGCACCTTCGTAGTAATTATCATACGGAGGTATTGAAAGATCAGATGCTACATTTTCCAGTAAAACAGATGTTACTGTATTTTCCGGAACAGTACTACCTGGTGTTTTTTTACGAAATATCACTTCTACTTTTGCCAATGCCCTGACCAGTTCTACTTTTCCGGTAGGTAGTATAAGAGAAGCCGGATTGGTTTCCGTACCTCCGCCTGTTACCGCCACATCGGTATAGACCGCAGACATCACAAAACGCCCCGCCGTAGTGGTACCATCAGGTAAAAAAGCGGGATTGTAGGTAAGATTGGTAAAACGGGGATCGCTTGTGAACTCCGATTCGTTGCGGATAGCCAGCAATGCTTCTACAAAATCGCCGGAATAGACTGTTTCGTTTGCAATGAAATACATATTATATATTCCCGCACGTAAACGTACGGCCCTACTTGGATTGTTAAAACCATCGGGGAAATATATTTTTTCATTGAAACCAACTTCTCCGGTTTCCGAATCGAATGTAATCATCCGTAATTCGTCCACCCGGTCTTCCCAGAAGACAGCATCCTGATTAATGGAGGAAGAGACCGCCCTGACTGATAAAGAGATCATAGCCTCTTCCCCGTGGGAACCGATTTTATCATCCTCGTTGCGGCATCCCACCAGAATAAAGAGAATCGTGACCAGTAAAAATTTACATTGTTGTTTCATAACTATATACCAACCAGTTGTTCACCCATATTTCGGTAATCACATAAGTTCCGCAGTCACACTGGTCTTCTGCCGTAAACCGGATTACAAAATCATGGTCGCAAGCCAGATTCACTTCCGGATTTTTTAAAAGCAAAGTACCCAACAGATTTCCCCGGAATAACTCTTCATCGAGCGTTACATTGCGGATGATGAGGGTATTCGCATATCCGGATTGGAGCGTAAGCAGCGTAAGGTTTGCTTCTAGGATTCCGTTTACTACAGAACTGAAAGCAACATATTCTACCAACCCACCTTCCCGGATTGTACCATCCAGATTCAACACGCTGTTATCTGCTTCTACTATAAACTCATACTCGTTTATTCTGCTTAACCCCTCTGCCTGGATCGTTAACCGGTTTGTAAGTTCCTGCATATTAACCGTTACACGTTCCCACCCAGGTTCCGCTTCTGTTCCTTCCGCAACATACACAGCAGTGCTTTCGCCATAAAAAAGTTTCCGGTCTTCTACCGGATAAGCGATGGTGTCGGTACTTCTTAATCGCAGAAAGATACTGGTTGCGGTAGTTACACTATCCTGTAGTTCCTGTAATTCGTACAGGTCGTTATCCAATCCGGCCCATGCCCTAACCGTATAAAGTCCGCTACTTAGTTCTATCTGTTGAAAAAAGTCTTCCGCTAAAATTACATTTTCCACCTCTGTATGGTATACCAACATGTCTTCCCGGTTAAACACCCCTATCAGAAGCGTATTTATTTCTGCCGGATAATTTGTTTCCGTCTGGCAGGATGTACGGGAATAGAAGTAAACCTGAATTCCCTGTAACTGGTCATCCGGCTGTACTAAACAGCCGGAATCACTTTTTATACATCCTCCCAAAAACAGAATGAGTCCATTTATTACTACCAGGAAGGTTATGTAACGTATATGCTTCATCAGAATTCTATATCATACGAGTGGACTGTCCAGTTCAGTACTGTAACTTCTACCGTCATATAGGTTTGTTCCGGAGTAAGCGGATCAATCGGGTCAACAGGCGATTCCGGTTCGTCGGGATTTACCGGTTTCGGGTCCGGATTATCCGGGTCTGTTGTATTGGGGTCTTCGGGATAAAGAGGATTCCAGTTTACCCCTAATTGTCCGAATCCGGTAATATTGATATGGTAAATATTATTTCTTACTACAGGAGAATTAAGAGGTGCCTGTATATTATCAGGATTCAGCCATGCATAATAGAGCATTTTACCTTCCAGATAAACAGCTACCCGCTGATTTTGTACCGCTGCCTGTGCCGCCTGTTTAGACGAATAGATCCGGCCATCGGCCTGTCCTACATAGAAGGTTCCGTTTGTTAATGTTCCACCATCTGCTATAGCAGATGCCTGAGGAGTAAAAGTAGTCCGTACCAATACATAGGCGGTGTTTCCCTTACGGTATCCGGTTGTTGCCCGGGTGCCTGTTTGATGGGTATTTTCAAAAAGGAATTTACCGGGTAATGATTTATATCCATCACCAGCAGCAGGAAGTGCCGGTATAGGCGAAGGATTAGAGAGGTCTGAATAATCATAATATTGGGATGCCTGGTCCGTATATTCACCCAATTCCGGTACATAGTTGTATCCATAGGTTATATAATCGGGCTGTTGAATAAAATAGATCTGATTTGTACCTTGTGCAACAGAATAGGTGAGGTTAGACATGGTACCGAGCAAAGTGCCTTCGCTATCCCGGAGTTCGTTGTTAGCCGTTGTTGTAACAATTACACGGGAAGCCATACGAACTACCTGTACGGTAATATGATTGGCCCCTCCTAAAACGGCTGTTTCCGATATATCCGGCTCTATCGCGACTGAAGAGCTTTTTCCTGTCATGGTAATCACATCATAAGCGACTCCATTTTGTGTGACTATTTGGGCCAGGCCAGTTACCGGAACAAGAGTATCGTCGCTGTTTACAGTTGTACCCAACGGTCCGGGATTATTCAACACCACATAAATAGTTTTAATACCCGAGGTAGTCCGGAACGGCTGACTGGGAGAAACAATAGCTCCATCCGAAGATATTCCGGTTCCGGCAAACCGCTTGGCCTCTATCGTACCATCACCGGCAATCATATAAATATCCAATATTTCTACCCCGTCATTTCCTTCGTATTCTCCATCCGGATTGTAATCTTCCGGCAGCGCTTTTCCCGCTATAGAGGAAGGTAACTGCACAGAAATATTGACATACGTTGGCAGACCCTCCGGAATAGTCTCTCCCGGTACATCCTCACTTCTGTTACAGGCTATTAATCCAACGATTAAAAGGGGCGCAAGCAAGTACTTTTTCAGATTCATAATTTCTATATTTATTTTGTTGTTAGGTATTTTTCTATATTTGAAAAATCTATATGTATATCGTCATGGTTTTGTTTATATTTGCCAATATGCTTAGTAGCTGTTTTTAAAAAACAAAATAATTTTAAAAATGTTTTCAACGAGTTCCCGGACAATAGCGCTTTTGTTTAACGATTGTATCAATAACAGAGATGTGGAAGGATTGTCAAACCTGATGACAGAAGATCATATTTTTATTGATAGTGCCAACAACCGGGTAGAAGGAAAAAATGCGAATAAAGCCAATTGGCAGCACTTCTTCGACCTGTTTCCTTTTTATAAAAATGTTTTCGAAACAGTGATCTCACGCGATTCAACGGTTATCATGCTGGGATATTCACTCTGCTGTGACGAAATACTGAATCATGTAAAAGCTATCTGGACGGCTAAAATAGAAAGAGGAAAGTTAAACGAGTGGCGCGTTTATACCGATACGAAAGAAAACAGGGAGCGGCTTGGGATATTCCCGTTGTGAGAGTATCATAATTCTTTATATTCCGAAGAATCCGGTGCATCATAAAACCGTTCCCATTCTCCTACCCGCGCCCAAAGACCAGTGGACTCCCCGGCAACTTCCAGCTTATTATCTGTAAATAATACTTCTATTTCAACAGTATAGGTTTTATACCGGTATCTCCAATCGGTTTCCGCATAGATCAATAAGAAATCCTCAGTGGATTTTTCCTGTTTAGGCAATACAAGCCACTGATAATGTAAATGGGTGAAGTCTTTCAATGGCTTTGTACTTTTAATGATTTCTTTTTTCAGGATCATTGATTCCCGGACATTTTCAAGTTCTGCTACAGCCTTTTCCAACTCCTTGCCCTCAATATTCAAAAACCGGTCAAGGACCTTCCACTGTTTATCTGTTGGCTGAATTTGTTCCACAGAATCCGTATGCACCCATATTTCAATGGGCGCACCTAAAACCGGTAGATCGATTTTTTTGGGTAGAGATTAATAAATCCCCTTCTTTCAGAAATTGTATATTCTTGCGGATATGCACTCTTTTTCTTAACGGTTAGTCATTTTTCAAAGTAAAACATTTTCAAAAATATACCCAATAAACATTCATCTTTTTATTTCATCTAATTTTTTGATCGTATGGTTTACATCTAAAGTGTATGTCCAAAAAGTCTATATATTCTTTAATTAAGTTATCGATTATAAGGCCGAAGGACTTGAATGTATATAACTATCAGGTTAAGGATAAAAAACAAGTATAAAAGGGTTGAAATCTTAATCTTAACCTGACGGCTATGCCTATTTGGGTTGTTATGGAGAGGGTTCTGCCTACCCCAGGTTGTACCTACGGTTATTAACTAAGCCCGATCTACGATTCAAATTTTCCCATCGCAACGAATGCATAACTAAAGTTTTTTTGTTGAAAAGTTTGCATCTTTGCATCATCCCGGCTGTTAATTTATTGTCTATAAGTAAAATAATATTCAAAATAGGTGATGCAAAGTATGATGCAAACCTGATGCAAAGTGTTTCGTTTGCATCACTTTTTGCTGTTTCTCTCTCTTTTGATACTATAAAATACATTTAATGGCTCTTTTCTTTCCGTGGTCTCCTGCAGTTTTCACTTGTAGTATTATCTCTTTTCCTTTGACTATCTTTTAGTCTTCCCTTATCTTTTTTTGTTAGGCACACTATCTTTTGTTGTTTTTGAGCCGGGTAGCAAACGTTTTCGAGCATGGTAGCAAACGTTTGTCACCTTGGTCGCGAACCTTTGCCACACGGCTCAAAAACAAACAAAGATACAGTCTATACACTTTAAAGCTATGAACAGTAAACTATAAAGACATTCACAGACAGAGGTTTATCACTAATGCCGGTGCCGGATGGTCCCGGCTAAAGTTAACAGCATCCCAAAAAAGAAAAAAATCAACCTCTTTTTATCAGTAAATGGGGCTAAAAAGTGCAAATGTGATGCAAACCAACAACTTTGCATCACATTTGCATCATACTTTGCATCACATATTTTTACTATTATTCAACTAATAAACAAGCTATTAACAACACAGATGATGCAAAGTAGCAAACTTTTTGATAAAAAAACTTCTAGAAAGAGAGAGTTTATTAATAAGCCGGCTATACAAAAAATAGGTTCCTCCGGAATTAATATACTAATCCCGGAGGAAAAGAATAAAATGTACACAGACCGTAACTTACTGTATACTCTTTGCGGGAAACAAGGTTTATTCTATCACCATCATTTTATCGTTTACGGCTACTTTGTCTTCATCTTTTATGTAGACTTCTTTTACGGTACCGTCAATGGGGCTTTTTATTTCATTTTCCATTTTCATGGCTACCAATACACATAATGGGGTTCCGGTCTATACTTCGTCGCCTGGTTTTACATATACTTTTAGTATTACTCCCGGCATTTGGGCTGTGATGACCTGACGGCCGGCTGCAACCGATTGTGTACGTGACCGGCGCATTTTCATCAGTTCGTTGATTACTTCTACTTGAAAATAATCCTGTTTATGCTGTACGTCGTACAGGGAATGCCCGGCATTTGAGATTTGTACCCCATGGGATTGTTGATTCATTATGATAGAATGGATCGCATCGCCTCCCAGATTATAATCCACATCGTATACTTTACCGTTTACTGCCACCTTTTTAACAGGCCCGTCTTCCAGTATTTCCACTTTAAATTCCGTATCCGGCATGTCCTGTATTGTTGCATAGTAAGTAGCTAATGCTCTTGCCATAATGTTTCCTCCTTTGATTAATAGTTGTTGGCTGTCATTTGTAGTTTCCCGTAATATTTCCAGAGAGATTCGCCTACCTGTGGTAATGTGGTAGCCCTGGCAGCTGCCTCTTTTTCTTCTTCATAATGTTTAAGGGCTGCCGCAATGATAGCTACAGTAGGGTCGCAATTCTGACGGCGCTTTAAATCTTCCTTATTGAATACTTTTTCAATGAAGGTGGTATCATATTCTCCTTTCAGGAATGCTTCGTTATGCATAATCCGCAGATGGAAAGGGATGGTCGTTTTAATCCCCAGAATTTTGTATTCAAGCAAAGCGCGGTTCATGTTAGAAATGGCCTGTTTGCGGGTTGGGCCCCAGGTAGAGAGTTTGGCGATCATAGGGTCATAATGGAGTGATACCTCAAAACCGGCATAGGCCGAGCTATCCAACCGTACGTTGCGGCCCGCGGGAGCCTCACGCACTTTTATAATGCCCGGCGAAGGCATAAAGTTGTTTTCAGGATCTTCCGCATAGATACGGCATTCTATGGCAGATCCACGGAATATGATATCTTCCTGTTTATATCCCAAACGGTTGCCTCCTGCTATAAGGATCATTTCACGAACGATATCTATTTCTGTACACTCTTCTGTGACAGGATGCTCTACCTGTAGACGGGTATTCATTTCCAGAAAATAGAAATTCTGGTCTTTATCCATCATGAACTCAAGTGTACCCGCACTGTAATAGCCTATCTTTTTACAGGCTTCTACGGCAATTGCCAACATCTTTTCACGGGTTTCCGGTTTTACGAAAGGCGAAGGAGATTCTTCTATCACCTTTTGGTTTCTGCGTTGGATAGAACACTCACGTTCATACAAATGAATGATGTTTCCATATTTATCGCCCAATACCTGTACTTCGATGTGATGGGGATTTTCAATGTATTTTTCAATATAGATGGCATCATTCCCAAAAGCGTTGGCAGCTTCGGAACGCGACATCCGGAAGGCTGCCTCCAGTTCGTCTTCGGATTGTACCAGGCGCATCCCTTTGCCACCACCTCCGGCCAGTGCTTTCAGCATGATGGGGTAGCCTACCTTAGCCGCTACTTTCTGTGCTTCTTTGAGGTTGGTAACCGGTTCTTTGGTTCCCGGAACGATGGGCACACCGGCATCTTCCATTATTTTACGGGCTTCTGTTTTAATCCCCATTTTGGCAATAATTTCAGAGCTGGGGCCAATAAAGATTACACCTTCTTCTTCACACCGCCGGGCAAAACCTGCGTTTTCGGAAAGAAAACCATAGCCCGGATGAATAGCGGCACCGGTTTGTTTGGCAATCTGCAATATTAATTCCGGCTTCAGATAGGATGTATCGTTTTCATTTTCAGATATGCAATAAGCGGCATCCGCATAGCGAACATGCAATGCACCACGGTCTACATGTGTATAGATGGCAACTGTGGGTATCCTCATTACCCGGCAGGTACGGAAGATGCGCATGGCTATTTCGCCACGGTTTGCAACTAATACTTTCTTTATCATAATCGTATCTTTTTAAAGGGGTAAATTGGAATGTTTCTTAGGCGGATTGGATTGCCGTTTGTTGGCCAGCAATTCAAAACTACGAATCAGTTTAGGGCGTGTTACCGCCGGTTCTATTACTTCGTCTACATAACCCAGTTCGGCAGCCCGGTAGGGGTTCGCAAATTTATCCCGGTATTCGTCCTGCAGTTCTTTGCGTTTGGCTTCCGGATCTTTTGCATTTTGCAGTTCTTTGCGGAAAAGGATATTAACAGCTCCGTCCGGCCCCATAACAGCAATTTCGGCTGTGGGATAAGCAAAATTAATATCGCCCCGGATGTGTTTGGAACTAAGTACATCATACGCTCCGCCATAGGCTTTACGGGTGATAACAGTTACTTTGGGTACGGTAGCTTCGCAATACGCATACAGCAATTTTGCTCCGTGGCGTATAATTCCGTCGTATTCCTGGTTAACACCGGGCAGGAATCCCGGAACATCTACAAGCGTAAGCAGAGATATATTAAAAGCATCACAAAAACGCACAAACCGGGCTGCTTTGACTGAAGCATTGATATCCAATGTGCCGGCCAGTGCGGAAGGCTGATTAGCCACGACCCCGATTGTTTTCCCATTCAGGCGGATATAGCCGGTTATGATGTTTTGCGCATATTCCTCCTGTATTTCGAAAAAGATTCCATCATCGGCCACAGAGTTGATCAGTTCTTTCATGTCATACGGTTGATTGGGATTAGTAGGGATAAGTTGTTCCAGCCGGGGATCCATCCGGTTAGGGCTGTCGGTTGTAGGAACAAAGGGAGGTTCTTCCATATTATTTCCCGGCAGGAAGGAGATCAGTTCCCTTATTTTCATGATACAGTCAATATCATTATCCGCAGAAAAATGGGCCACACCGGAACGGGTGGTATGTACTTCACTGCCTCCCAGTTGATTTTTTGTCACCTCTTCCTGTGTCACACTTTTTACTACATCCGGTCCGGTAATGAACATGTAACTACTTTCTTTTACCATAAAAATAAAATCAGTAAGGGCAGGCGAATAAACGGCACCTCCGGCACAAGGCCCCATAATGGCACTGATCTGCGGAATGACTCCCGATGCCAGCGAATTACGCAGGAAGATCTCGGCATATCCAGCCAGCGAACGTACCCCTTCCTGGATACGTGCCCCCCCGGAATCGTTCAACCCGATTACCGGTGCCCCTACTTTCATGGCCATATCCATGATCTTACAGATTTTCCGTGCATAGGTTTCCGATAAGGCACCGCCAAAGACTGTAAAATCCTGTGCAAAAACAAAGACGGTACGTTTCCCGATAATGCCATAGCCGGTAACGACGCCATCTCCTGCCGGACGTTGTTTTTCAAGACCAAAGTCGTAACATTGATGAATAACAAATTTGTCTATTTCGACAAAGGTTCCTTTGTCAACCAGCAATTCAATCCGTTCCCGGGCTGTGAGTTTGCCCGCCGTGTGCTGTTTCTTAATTCTCTCTTCTCCCCCACCAAGCTCAGCCTGGCAGTTCATGGCACGTAACTGTTCGATCTTCTCTTTCATAAGGCGTTATATTTAAAATGATTAGTTGTGCGTCGTACTTTAAATATAACTTTTTTTTCAGAAGATATTGTAAAACAACCCTGAAAAGTTTCTCAATTGGAAGCAGCTATACATATGGAATTGTAAAATAACAGCCCCCCCCGGCTTTGTAGTAGTTGTTTATCAAACATTTGCTAACTTTAAGTCTGTCTATGAAAACAGTATTAACCGTTTGTATATTTCTATTATCGTTTATGTATGGATGGTGTGAGAATAGGGTATGATTAGTTCACAGGGGACTATAAACAGTAATTAATCAGGGAGAAATGCCGAAGATATTATCTTTTGAATATTGTCCGGATGTTTTAAAATCACTTCAAAAGGATTCATCATTTTGTACAATCCTGTGGATTCTTAGACCGATCAGATCCAGGTTAATGTATGCCAGATTTTTTCTAATGGGCCTTGCTTGTATCTGGTTAACCACCATTTACAAAACAACCATTGAATCAATCCTAAAAGAAGACCCATACAAACACATATGGATGCTCCTGTAAACTGATACAATCCTAATCCATATCCATAATACAGGGAAGATCCGAAAATGGATTGCATCACATAGCTTGTTAAACTCATTTTGCCCAGCGGAATGAAAAAGGATAATACTTTTCTGAAAACAGATTGATATAAAAGAATAAAACTACCCATAAGAACGAATGTCAAACAGATGTTAGACCATAGATGCATGGTATGTTTTACTATTGTATGCATTTCAAAATTGAGGTAATATAAAGGAAAGAAAACAAGGGTTGATATAATCAATGTTTTCACCCAAAAGCGTCTGTTTTCCGGATTGGTATAAAACCGTTTCATTCGCCCCAATAAGAAACCGATTAAAAATAATCCGGCTGTTTGAGAAACTCTGCCATCCGACCAGAACCATAATAAATGTCCAATCTTTCCATACAGGTTACCTTTAACCATGGTAATAAAAGAAGGATCTCTCATGGTTGTATAAAGAGATTCCCAATAAGGCCCGGAAATTTCATGGATGGGCCTCAAAGAATAATTATTCCATTCCAATACCAGTTTAACCCACTGTGCGGGTTGAAGAAGTAAGAATAGAGCAATACTAAAAATAATACCGGATCGTAGATTTCTGACAGGTATTAAAATTAAACCGATTATCGAATAAAAAAGAAGTATATCTCCGACATAAAAGCTGGTATTCAAAATACCAAATCCGAAAAGTAAGACCATCCGCCAGGCAAAACGCCAGGAAAAGTCATTCCCTTTTTCTTTTTGTTTGCTTTGCTGAAGATAAAAAGTAAAACCAAACAGGAGAGCAAATATAGAGTAAGCTTTCCCGGCAAATAAGAAGAATAAGGTATCCCATATTTTTTATCTACTATTTTCATCCAGGCAGGTAACTGTTCCGGAAGAAAATACAAATCAAAATGCTCCAAATTGTGAAGTAAAAGAATTGCTATAATCGAAAATCCCCGTAAAGCATCAATTACTTCGATACGGTTAGTTTTAATGGTACTTTTCATGGTCTATAGAAAGATAATTTCTTCAAAAACAGAAAAGCCAATCAACTTTTTACAAGTGATTGGCTTTTCAAGTGGTACCACCAGGAATCGAACCGGGGACACAAGGATTTTCAGTCCTTTGCTCTACCAACTGAGCTATGGTACCGTTGTTGTTTCATTACGGGTGCAAAGATATGGAGATTTTTTAAATCTGCAATAGTTTCAGGCACTTTTTTTTCTTCATTTTTTATTTTTCTTTCCCTTCAACTTCCCACTCTATAAAAAGAAAAAAGCCCGGTTATTTCAAACCGGGCTCGCTATTTTATTTATTATCAATGAGTCAACCCTGATCTTTCAAAATAACATCATGTGCTCCTCCCTCTACGATACTGGTAGAAGATACCAGAGTTATTTTTGCACTTTTCTGCATTTGTGGAATGGTTATAGCTCCACAACTACACATGGTGGCTTTTATTTTACCTAACGTGATTGCCAGATTATCTTTCATCTTTCCGGCATAAGGTACATAACTATCTACCCCTTCTTCGAATTTAAGAGATTCGGTACCTCCCATATCGTAGCGTTGCCAGTTTTGGGCACGGTTTGAACCCTCTCCCCAATACTCTTTTACATAATTATTACCTATGCGTAGTTTTTTAGTGGGTGATTCATCAAAACGGGCAAAATAACGGCCCATCATCAGGAAGTCGGCACCCATAGAAAGTGCTAATACCATATGATAATCGTGTACCAAACCTCCATCGCTACAGATAGGAACATAGATACCTGTTCTGGCCTGATATTCATCCCGGGCTTTTGCTACATCAATTAAAGCTGTGGCCTGACCATGGCCGATTCCCTTTTGTTCGCGGGTGATACAGATAGATCCTCCACCGATACCCACTTTAATAAAATCGGCTCCGGCTTCAACCAGATAATCAAAGCCTTCTTTATCTACAACATTTCCGGCACCAATCAGTACTTTATCTCCATAAGTTGTACGAACCCATTTTAATGTTTCAGACTGCCACTCTGAATATCCATCCGATGAATCAATACAGAGCACATCCACACCGGCTTCGACCAATGCGGGAACCCGTTCTTTGTAATCACGGGTGTTGATTCCGGCACCTACCAGTAATGTTTTGTCTTTACCTGACAATTCGTTTGGATTATCACGGTGGCTATCATAGTCTTTACGGAAAACAAAATAGGCCAGTTTCTGATCTTTATCAATAATCGGTAACGCATTTAATTTATGTTCCCAGATCAACGCATTTGCATCGGAAAGAGTAATTCCTACTTCACCATAGATCAATTTATCAAATGGTGTCATAAACTCTTTCACTTTCTTTGCCGAATCTTCTTTGTCTGCCCGGTAATCACGGCTGGTTACCAATCCAAGCAATTTACCATGGGGTGTTCCGTCATGGGTAATACCGATTGTATTATGTCCCATTTTTCTAACCAGATTTACGACATCTGCCAGTGTGTCTTCAGGAGTCAGGTTGCTATCACTGGTTACGAAGCCCGCTTTGAACTTCTTTACCCGGCGAACCATCTCTGCCTGGCTTGCAATAGGTTGTGAGCCAAAAATAAACGATAAACCGCCATTACGTGCCAGCTCTATTGCCAGCTTTGGGCCGGAAACAGATTGCATTATTGCTGAAACAAAAGGAATGTTAAGAGAGATTTTTGGTTCTTCTCCTGTTTTATATTTTACAAGAGGAGTTTTCAAAGAGACATTGGAAGGGACACATTCTTTGGTTGTTAATCCGGGGATCAGAAGATATTCTCCGAAAGTTCTCGAAACATCGTCTAAGTAAATTGTCATATGATTAAATTTTTCTTGATGTAAGTTTAATCGTACAAAAGTAGTTATTTCTTTCCATATCTATTGTTATTAAAAATAAAATTTGTACAACCGGAAGACACAACTTTTAGTAACACCGGAATGTTTATTCACAAGAATAAAAATATACGTATGGGAGTTGTGATAGATAAAGCGGAGTCAAGAGGGTATGCCAATCATGGCTGGTTAAAGACATACCATACATTTAGTTTTGCCAACTATAATAATCCTGAACGAATTCACTTTGGTGCACTGCGGGTATTAAATGACGATGCAGTGGCTCCGGGCTTCGGATTTGATATGCATCCGCATAAAAATATGGAAGTTATCTCCATTCCATTAAAAGGTTACTTACGACATGGGGACAGTATCCGGAACAGTGAGGTTATTACTCCCGGAGATATCCAGGTGATGAGTGCAGGATCCGGAATCTATCACAGCGAATATAATGATAGTGAAGAGGAAACACTGGAGTTCTTACAGATCTGGGTATATCCCCGCCGTGACAATACAGAACCACGCTACTATAATTGTGACATACGACCGGCTATCAAACAAAATGAGTGGTCGCTTATTATCTCGCCGGATGCAGATGCACCTGCCACTATTTTTCAGGATGCCTGGTTCACGGTTGGGAAGTTAGATGAAGGAATCATGCTCTCCTATACCATTAAAAAAGAGGGAAATGGAGTTTATATATTTGTTATTGAGGGTGAGATCATGGTTGATGATATTACACTTAGCCGCCGGGACGGAGGAGGTTTTAGTGAAACCAGACAGCTTACTATTGCTGCCCGGAAAGAATCTTATGTCCTGTTAATGGATGTTCCTATGGAATAATCAGTTATCTGTCAGAAAATCGATCATCTGTAAAATCGCCCGGCTGCAAACGGGACAAAAAGGTGCATAATCTCTCATCATACAGTGGTCTACCGGACGATAAATTCCTTTTGCCAGATAACCGCCTCCTTCGAATACACCTAATTGATCTTTTGTTTCATCCGTCAGTGGTGTAGGTATAGTAGTCGTTGCCGGCAACATATCTTTCCATTTTTTATCGAAATCTATTAATGTCGTAATATTAAGTTCCCATGGTTCGTGTTGCAGGCTATAAAAGTCATTGTATGCAACTTCCGAAGTGAAATATTCGTCTGCAAGTCCGGCAAAACTATGACCAAACTCATGAACAAACACACTGGGTGTGCGTTCATTATCGGAAGTTCCCATTGCATAAAAATTATACATTCCTCCTCCTCCATACCGGTCTGTGTTTACAAGTATGAAAATGGCATCACATGGCACATTCCATACCGCATCCCGGACAGATTTCATATCCGAAGTAGTAAGATAGCGGTCTACACCAAATGTATAATATCCGGAATTTAAAGCTGTATTCTTAAAAATACCCTCACCGGAGACATCCATACCCGAGTCTTCCGAAATTAATCCTACTGCCCGGATATTAAAATCATTTTTACGGCTATCAAACGGAGGTGTATTTATCAGATAGCCGGCAAATAATTCCGCGTCTTTAAAAAACTTTTCCTGTTCTTCTGTTGTATATCCTTCTGCCAGAAAAACAAGATCTACCTTATTTTCCGGATCTCCGTTGTTGACCAGTAATTCTACCCTGTTTTGCCTCAACGGACTCCTATCTATAAAAATACTGGACGGATCAATAGAGAGTGTGAGCAGAGTGTCGAATTGCATATTCGCTCTGTTACGTGCCAGTATTTTCAACACCACCGGACGTTTAGGATATGGAATAGAAATACTGTTAGTCCACGATTGAGTTTCTGTTTTTGCCTGATCGGTAGTAAGCCACTCTTCAAACAGGGTATTAAATCCACGCGTATAAACCAACTCGCCGGTTTCTTTATCTTTTACATGCACATAATACCCTCCATACCCGAAATTATCTATCAGGTTTTTTACCGGACCTCCCCATACAGGTTCTTCTCTCATCTGGCGTAAAGCAGCAGATTGTTTTTCTGAATTACCATTCAAATCAAAATCAACACGTAATGATTTCTTTTCGAAATGATCTTCAAATTTAAGCTGTGCAGCCAGTGGATTGATATACCCCACGAATAAGGCACACATCAAAAAAAGATTACATAGAGTTTTCATAAAATAAATATTAGGTTCTTACTCATAAAAAAGTTTCACATTCCGATCATGCTTCCCCCGGTTTTCCTCCGATAGGAGGAATAAAATCGTCAAACTGAGAAGTCGTATTTGACTGTTGCTCCTCAAATTTTTTGATATTGTCCTGTAATGCATACAACAAACGTTTAGCATTATCCGGTGTTAATATAATTCTGCTTTTTACCTTTGCTTTCGGCGCTCCCGGTACTACACGGATAAAGTCCAGTATAAACTCAGATGCAGAGTGCGATATCACCGCCAAATTCGCGTAAGTTCCCTGTGCTACTTCTTCCGAAAGTTCAACCTGAATTTCATTGTTTGGAGTATTTTTTCCCATATCTTATTTATTATTATTTGAAGAATAGCAAATATACAACTTATCCGGTAATATTCTAAACAAAAACGGCCACCTTCACAGGCAGCCGTTTCTTAGTTGTGTTTTTAATTCTCAATTCTTTAGACCAATGTAAAAATATTTTCAAAATTTTGTTATTGAATTCCCAGCTATCCAGCTAAGATAATTTTAAGTGCTAAAATTTGTCTCAATAACGTCTACAAATGTAAGGGGTTATGAGAAAAGCACCAAATACTTTTCTTTCAATAAATGATACTATTTTGTCAACAGGCAATTTTATTTGTCTTTTTTTACATTTAAATAGCTAAATCGGAATCTGGTTTGTATATGTTGTTCTCTATATTCGGTTGGAGTAACGCCTTTTCGCTTTTTAAAAATACGATTGAAATGAGAGAGATTATTAAATCCACTTTTATAACAAACCTCTGCCACTGTATCACTGGTGTCAAGTAAACGGTTAGTAGCTTCGCTTATACGGATGTCATTCAGATTATCAATAAAAGTCTTTCCTGTCCACTTCTTCAAAAAACGATTCAAAGAAGCCTCACTCATATTGATTAGAGAAGCCACATCGGCCAACGTAATAGATTTCTGATAATTCTGTTGCAGGTAGAACATAATAGTTTCCAGACGGTCCACATCTATTCCCGAAAAACCGGTGGAATTATTAGCCGCATTTAACGGGCGGGCAGCTTCGTCTTGTGCCAGTTCGTTTAATACCTCCATAAATACCATTAAATTCAGGAAAGAATTATTCGCCTCATTTGTAAGCGTCTTTAACCTGGCTGATACATTCTGAATAACACCCGGACTAAAAACAATTCCGCGACGGGCGTTTTCAAAAAGGTGTTTTATCATTTTAAGAGGACGTTTATTAATAAGACTATCAAATATAGAGGCATTAAACTGTATTGTTACTTCTTTCACATTATGGAAGACACACCGGTGATTGGAATAAGCATGCTTTGTTCCACCGGCAACCAGCATCAGATCCAGGTCTCCAATCTCTTCTACCGACTCTTCAACAATCCGGATAGCGCCTTCCGCATTCTCCAGGAAATTAAGTTCAAATTCCGGATGTACATGCAAAGGATAGGCAAACCCATACCGGGCCCGCTGTATCACCATAAAACAATCCTCTGGTGATAATGGGGTTATCTCCTTTAATACATCCATATATTACAAAAATAAACGGAATCTATTGATTATACAAATCAGAAATAAAAAAAGGCCGGAAGAAATCTCTCCCGGCCTTTTTATTATTTATTTTCCAATATCAATCGTTTGCGATTGAATTGAATTCTACTACATTTTTGCGATTGGCATAAATACGCTCAAACTCGTCGCGCGCACCTACCACCAATTTATCAAAGTCACGCTGTCCTGTACCGGCAGGGATTAAGTGACCACAGATCACGCTCTCTTTCAAGCCTTCCAGACGGTCTACTTTTCCATTGATAGCAGCTTCGTTCAATACCTTGGTTGTTTCCTGGAAGGAAGCAGCCGACATAAAGCTGGTAGTTTGCAGAGCTGCACGGGTAATACCCTGCAGAATCTGGTTAGCTGTAGCCGGAACCGCATCACGTACTTCAACCGGTTTCAGGTCACGACGTTTCAGCATACTGTTTTCATCACGCAGTTTACGGGCTGTAACGATCTGGCCTGCTTTCATTGTCTGAGAGTCTCCCGGATCAAGTACAACCTTTTTACCACAGATACGGTCGTTTTCGTCCATTACATCCAGCTTATCAACGATCTGCTGTTCAAGGAAACGAGTGTCTCCTGGATCAACAACTTCTACTTTACGCATCATCTGACGAACAATTACTTCAAAGTGTTTGTCATTGATCTTCACACCCTGCAGACGATAAACGTCCTGAACCTCGTTTACGATGTATTCCTGTACGGCAGTCGGCCCTTTAATAGCCAGAATATCCGAAGGAGTGATAACACCGTCAGACAATGGCATACCAGCACGGATATAGTCGTTTTCCTGTACAAGCAACTGTTTGGATAATGAAACCATGTATTTCTTCACTTCACCCAGCTTAGAGGTTACAGTGATTTCACGGTTACCACGTTTGATCTTACCAAATCCCACTTCTCCGTCAATTTCTGATACAACAGCAGGATTAGATGGGTTACGTGCTTCGAACAATTCGGTTACACGTGGAAGACCTCCGGTGATATCGCCAGCTTTACCTACGGCACGTGGGATTTTCACAAGAACTTCCCCGGCTTTCACTGAATCTCCGTTCTCTTTTACTACGTGAGCGCCTAAAGGCAGAGAGTAATTTTTCAGATAGTTGCCATCTTTATCAAGGATGTGGGCAGCCGGTGCTTTGGTTTTGTCTTTAGATTCGATAATGATCTTCTCTTTCAAACCGGTAGTTTCGTCACTTTCTACTTTGTAAGTAACATTTTCTACCACATTTTCAAATTCGATCTTACCGGCAACTTCCGACACAATTACAGCATTGAACGGATCCCATTCGATGATCAGATCACCTTTCTTCACTTTATCTCCGCTATTGAAGTAAAGTTTAGAACCGTAAGGTATATTATGAGTAAGTAAAACGATCTTCGTATTCGGATCTACAATACGCATTTCAGCCAGACGGCTTACTACAACCTGGTGGGATTTACCTGTTGCATCTTCTGCAACAACCGAACGAAGTTCTTCTATTTCCAGAATACCATCGTATTTGGAAGTAATACTACTTTCGGTCGCAATGTTGGATGCGATACCCCCAACGTGGAACGTACGTAACGTAAGCTGTGTACCCGGCTCACCAATAGACTGGGCAGCGATAACACCTACCACCTCACCCCGTTGAACCATCCGGCCCGTTGCAAGGTTACGTCCGTAACATTTTACACACACACCCTTCTTCGATTCACAGGTCAATACCGAACGGATTTCAACATTTTCAAGTGGTGATTCATGGATTTTCTTAGCTGCGTCTTCCCGGATCTCTTCTCCTGATTCAACAATCAATTCACCACTTAGAGGATGGTGGATATCATGCACGGAAACACGTCCTAAAATACGTTCGTACAGAGAAGCAATAACCTCTTCGTTATTCTTTAATTCCGTACAAACCAATCCACGAAGTGTACCACAATCTTCTTCATTGATAATCACATCATGCGATACATCAACCAGACGACGGGTCAGGTATCCGGCATCAGCCGTTTTAAGAGCCGTATCCGCCAAACCTTTACGGGCACCGTGGGTAGAGATAAAGTACTCTAACACCGACAGACCTTCTTTAAAGTTAGAAAGAATCGGATTCTCAATAATCTGACCACCTTCTGCCCCGCTCTTTTGAGGCTTAGCCATCAAACCACGCATACCGGACAACTGGCGGATCTGTTCTTTCGATCCACGGGCACCGGAATCCATCATCATGTATACGGAATTAAATCCGTCGTTATCTTTAGTCAGCTGATTAATCAGGATAGTAGACAAACGGTTGTTAATGTGGGTCCAGGTATCAATGATCTGGTTGTAACGTTCGTTGAACGTAATGAATCCCATATTATAACTGTTCAGGATCTGCTCTACTTCTTCATATCCTTTATTGATCAATTCATCTTTTTCAGCCGGAATAATAACATCAGCCAGATTAAATGACAGACCACCTTTGAAGGCCATGTAATAACCCAGGTTCTTGATATCATCGAGGAATTGTGCAGTACGTGCTACCCCACAAATCTTGATAACATCACCGATAATATCACGAAGTGCTTTTTTACCCAGCAATTCGTTTACATATCCTACCTCTTTCGGAACAAACTCGTTAATCATAACACGTCCCACAGAAGTTTCGATCATACGTTTTACCGGTTCACCATCTACCACATCATCAACAATAACTTTTACCGGAGCATGAATAGCTACTTTGCCTTCGTTGTAAGCAATCATCGCTTCTTCCACACCGTAGAAAGTAAGTCCTTCACCTTTGGTACCCGGACGTAATTTTGTGATATAGTAAAGTCCTAACACCATATCCTGTGAAGGTACAGTAATAGGAGCACCATTCGCAGGGTTAAGAATGTTATGAGAAGCAAGCATCAACATCTGTGCTTCCAGAACAGCCTCGTTACCTAATGGTAAGTGAACCGCCATCTGGTCACCGTCAAAGTCGGCATTGAAAGCCGTACATGCTAACGGGTGCAGCTGAATTGCTTTACCTTCAATCAATTTAGGCTGGAACGCCTGTATACCTAAACGGTGCAAGGTTGGAGCACGGTTCAGTAACACAGGATGTCCTTTCATTACATATTCCAGAATATCCCATACAACGGGTTCTTTACAGTCTACGATCTTTTTCGCTGATTTAACCGTTTTAACGATACCACGTTCAATGAGTTTACGGATAATGAATGGTTTATAAAGTTCGGCTGCCATATTTTTAGGCAAACCGCATTCGTGCATTTTTAATTCAGGACCTACGACAATAACTGAACGTGCAGAATAGTCAACACGTTTACCTAACAGGTTCTGGCGGAAACGTCCCTGTTTACCTTTTAAACTATCGGAAAGTGATTTCAACGGACGGTTTGCATCTGTCTTAACTGCACTCGATTTGCGGGAGTTGTCAAACAGCGAATCCACAGCTTCCTGCAACATACGTTTTTCATTACGTAAAATGACTTCAGGAGCCTTGATATCAATCAATCTTTTCAGACGGTTATTACGGATAATCACACGACGATACAGGTCATTCAGGTCGGAAGTCGCGAAACGGCCCCCATCCAGCGGTACCAACGGACGTAGTTCAGGCGGAATAACCGGAACTACTTTCACGATCATCCATTCAGGACGGTTACGCCCCCGGGATGCACGGAAAGATTCCACAACCTGTAAACGTTTCAATGCTTCATTTTTACGTTGCTGTGAAGTATTGGTACTTGCACGGTGACGTAAATCATAGGATAAAGTATCCAGATCCAAACGCGCTAACAGATCATATACAGCTTCCGCACCGATCTTAGCGATAAATTTATTCGGGTCTGAATCCTCCAGCATCTGATTTTCTTTTGGCAGATTATCCAGAATATTCAGATATTCTTCTTCCGACAGGAGATCCAATTCTGATATTTCTTCTACATTACCCGGCTGGATAACCACGTAGCGTTCATAATAGATAATTGAATCCAGTTTTTTGGTGGAAATACCCAACAAATAACCAATTTTATTAGGCAACGAACGGAAATACCAGATATGTGCTACGGGAACAACCAGATGGATATGTCCCATCCGTTCACGACGCACTTTCTTTTCGGTAACTTCCACTCCACAACGGTCGCAGACAATACCTTTGTAACGGATACGTTTGTATTTACCGCAATGGCATTCATAATCCTTGATAGGGCCAAAAATGCGCTCGCAGAACAGACCGTCACGTTCAGGCTTGTATGTACGATAGTTAATCGTTTCCGGTTTCAGTACTTCACCACTGGAATTTTCCAGAATTTCTTCCGGTGAAGCAAGACCGATTGTGATTTTTGAAAAGCTACTCTTTATCTTGTTTTCTTTTCTAAAAGCCATGTGTTATATTAATTATAAAGAGTTATCGTTTTGAACGCAACCGGGCCGTAACCCGGCTGCATATTGTATTATTGAATTAATCAAGAGTGAAACTTAAACCAAGACCTCTTAACTCGTGAAGCAATACGTTCAACGATTCAGGTATTCCCGGATGAGGCATAGGTTCACCTTTTACAATGGCTTCATATGCTTTAGAACGTCCTACCACGTCGTCCGACTTAATAGTAAGTATTTCCTGCAGGATATGAGCAGCACCAAATGCTTCAAGTGCCCAAACCTCCATTTCTCCGAAACGTTGTCCCCCGAACTGAGCTTTACCACCAAGAGGCTGCTGAGTAATAAGTGAGTACGGACCAATTGAACGGGCGTGCATCTTATCATCAACCATGTGGCCCAGTTTCATGAAGTAGGTAACACCTACTGTTGCCGGCTGATCAAAACGCTCACCGGTTCCACCATCATAAAGATAAGTTTTACCATAGCGTGGTACACCGGCTCTATCTGTCCATTCATTTAAATCATCCAAAGATGCTCCGTCAAAAATAGGAGAAGCAAACTTCACACCCATTGTCTGACCGGCCCAACCCAAAACAGCTTCAAAAATCTGTCCAAGGTTCATACGGGAAGGTACCCCTAACGGATTCAAACAAATATCAACCGGAGTTCCGTCTTCCAGGAACGGCATATCTTCCTGACGAACGATCTTGGAAACAACACCTTTGTTACCGTGGCGTCCCGCCATTTTATCACCCACCTGGATCTTACGTTTCTTAGCGATATACACTTTAGCCATCTGCACAATACCGGTAGGAAGTTCATCCCCGATAGCCAGGTCAAATTTCTTCCGTCTTAATTCGGCATCCAGCTCTTTATATTTCTTCAGATAATTCAGGATCACCTGTTTGATCAGATCATTTTTCGGATTATCGGCAGTCCACTTACTTACCTGAACCGAACTATAATCCAGTGCTTCCAGATCTTTACGGGTGAATTTCACGCCTTTAGCGATCACTTCCGTATTCATAAAGTCTTTTACACCCTGGGAAACTTTGCCATTAGTCAGTTGCAATAGCTTGTCAACCAATACACCTTTCAGTTTGGCCAGTTTTTCTTCGTACTCTTCATCCAGTTTCGGAAGAATAGCTTTATCTGTCAAACGTGATTTACGTTTCTTCACAGCTTTCGAGAAAAGACTGGTCTCAATTACAACCCCACGTAAAGAAGGAGTAGCTTTCAAAGACGCATCTTTCACATCACCGGCTTTATCACCAAAGATAGCACGAAGCAATTTTTCTTCCGGAGAAGGGTCGGATTCCCCTTTCGGAGTAATCTTACCGATCAGGATATCGCCCGGCTCAATACGTGCACCTACACGTACAATACCTCTTTCATCCAGATCCTTGGTAGCTTCTTCACTTACGTTTGGTATATCAGAAGTTAATTCTTCCATACCCCGTTTGGTTTCACGAACTTCCAGAATATATTCATCTACATGGATAGAAGTAAAGAAGTCTTCACGCACCATGCGTTCGTTCAACACAATTGCATCCTCATAGTTGTAACCTTTCCAGGGCATATAAGCCACCTTCACGTTACGTCCCAGAGCCAACTCTCCTTTTTGCGTAGAATAACCTTCCGTCAGAATCTGACCGGCAACAACTCTATCACCACGGAAACAGATCGGACGAAGGTCCACTGTAGTACTCTGGTTGGTTTTACGCCATTTCGGGATATAATATGTTTTAACCGCATCTTCGAAGCTTACAAATTCTTCATCTTCACTGCGGTCATATTTAATTTTAATGCAGGTTGCATCCACATACACAACTTCACCTTCACGCTCTGCCACAATCTGTGTACGCGAATCACGTGCTACCTGGGCTTCAATACCGGTACCCACAACAGGAGAATCAGTACGTAACAAAGGAACAGCCTGGCGCATCATGTTCGATCCCATCAATGCACGGTTCGCATCATCATGTTCAAGGAACGGAATCAATGAAGCGGCAATAGAAGCAATCTGTGTTGGAGAAACATCCATCAGGTTTACTTCGCTGGGCGGAACAACTGGGAAGTCTACTTCCAGACGGGATTTAACCCTGTCACGAATAAACTTACCATCATCATCCAGTGGAGCATTACCCTGAGCAATCATCATTTTTTCTTCTTCTTCCGCTGTGTAATATTGCAGTCCCGCAGCCGAGAAATCAACTCTACCATTTTCAACCTTACGGTAAGGGGTAGAAATGAATCCCAAATCATTGATCTTTGCATATACACAAAGAGAAGAGATCAAACCAATGTTTGGCCCTTCAGGAGTTTCAATCGGACATAAACGGCCATAGTGGGTATAGTGTACGTCACGTACCTCGAAACCGACACGCTCGCGTGACAAACCACCAGGTCCTAAGGCAGACAGACGGCGTTTGTGAGTAATCTCAGCCAACGGGTTTGTCTGGTCCATAAATTGCGACAAAGCATTTGTTCCGAAGAAAGAATTCACAACGGAAGAGATCATCTTCGCATTGATCAAATCAATCGGGGTGAACACTTCATTGTCGCGAACATTCATACGTTCACGAACAGTACGCGACATACGCGCCAGACCGATACAAAACTGGTTATATAACTGCTCGCCTACCGTACGAACACGACGGTTACTCAAGTGGTCGATATCATCAACAATCGCTTTTGAGTTGATCAACTCAATAAGATACTTGATAATCTCGATTATATCTTCTTTTGTCAGAACCTTTACTTTATCGCTGGTAGAAAGGCCCAACTTTTTATTAATTCTGTAACGACCTACTTCCCCAAGGCCATATCTTTTTTCAGAAAAGAAGAGATTTGTGATAACTTCACGCGCACTTGCTTCATCAGCAGGTTCCGCATTTCTCAACTGTCTGTAAATATATAATACAGCCTCTTTTTCAGAGTTACTGGGGTCCTTTTGCAAGGTATTATATATAATAGCAAAATCAGCTAAGTTCTGATCTTCACGGTGTAACAAAATATTTTGTGTTCCGAACTCCAGAATAGCTTCAATATTGTCACTATCCAATACCGATTCACGGTCGATAATAACATCATTACGTTCAATTGAAACAACCTCACCGGTATCCTCATCCACAAAGTCTTCCACCCATGTTTTCAATACACGGGCAGCCAATTTACGTCCGATTAACTTCTTTAAATTGGTTTTTGTTACTTTTACTTCTTCTGCCAGATTGAATATCTCAAGAATATCCTTATCACTTTCGAATCCAATCGCTCTCAAAAGAGTCGTTACTGGTAATTTCTTTTTACGGTCGATATACGCATACATCACATTATTAATGTCTGTTGCGAATTCGATCCAGGAACCCTTAAACGGAATAATACGTGCGGAATACAGTTTTGTTCCATTCGCATGGATGCTCTGTCCGAAGAATACGCCCGGCGAACGGTGTAACTGAGAAACCACAACACGCTCTGCACCGTTTATTACAAACGTACCTCTCTCCGTCATGTAAGGAATAGGGCCCAAATATACATCCTGAATCACTGTATCAAAATCTTCGTGATCCGGGTCTGTACAATACAGTTTTAATTTTACTTTTAAAGGCACACTATAGGTAAGCCCTCTCGCAATACATTCTTCAATTGTATAGCGGGGGGGATCAATATAGTAATCTAAGAACTCCAACACGAAGTTGTTACGGGTATCAGCTATAGGAAAGTTTTCGGCAAATACCTTATACAAACCCTCCTTCTTTCTCTTTTCCGGAGGCGTGTCAAGTTGGAGGAAGTCCTGGAATGACTTCAATTGTACTTCGAGAAAGTCCGGATACGGAAGTGAATTTTTAATCGAAGCAAAATTAACTCTTTGGTTTACAGCTGTTGAAGACATTTAGTAAGGAATTTATTGAACTTAATGAAAAATAAGACACAAAAAGGTTAAGAATCCCCGGGACCGGAGATTCCTAACCAAAGCACCTGTCGCCAGGCTATAAATATTATTTAAGCTCAACTTCAGCTCCAGCTTCTTCCAAGCTTTTCTTTAATCCTTCAGCTTCTGCTTTATCAACACCTTCTTTGATGTTGCTTGGAGCACCGTCAACTAAATCTTTAGCTTCTTTCAAACCAAGACCAGTTAATTCTTTTACTAATTTCACGATTGTCAATTTATTAGCACCCGGAGCTTTCAATACTACATCGAAAGAAGTTTTTTCTTCTTCTGCAGCAGCACCACCTGCAGCAGGACCAGCAGCAACAGCAACAGCTGCAGCAGCAGGTTCGATACCATATTCGTCTTTCAGGATAGTAGCCAGTTCGCTAACTTCTTTAACTGTCAAGTTTACTAATTGTTCAGCAATAGCTTTCAAATCTGCCATTTTTGTATAGTTTAAATGATTGTTTATCTGTATAAATAAAAATTATCTTTCTTCCAGAGTTTTCAATACTCCGTGAATAGTTTGTCCTGATGACTGAAGAGCCGAAATAACGTTTTTCGCCGGAGACTCCAACAGAGCGATAACATCGGCAATAAGTTCGTTTTTGCTCTTCACATTTACCAAAGCTTCCAGGTTTTCGGCACCAATATAGAAGCTTTCCTGTACATAGGCAGCTTTCAGTTGAGGTTTACCTTCCCCTTTTGTATCTTTAGTAAATTCTTTGATCAGGCGAGCCGGTACATTTGCTGTTTCAGAGAACATAATAGCAGTGTTACCTTTCAGTGCACCATCCAGCGGAGAAAAATCTCCTTCTACGTTCTCTAACGCTTTTTTAAGCAATGTATTTTTTACAACAACCAGTTTCACCTCCTGTTTGTAACATTCTCTTCTCAGTTTGCTGGTTTTTTCAGCATCCAGAGCTTCGATATCTGTCAAATAGAAGTGAGGATAAGTTTTTAAAACTTCTTCCAGTTGTCCTATAATAGCGCTTTTATCTTCCTTTCTCATCGTTCAATTGTTTTATTAATTTTCTTCAACTGATTTAGGGTCTATTTTAATACCCGGACTCATAGTACTTGAAAGATAAATGCTCTTTATATATGTACCTTTAGCAGCAGACGGCTTCAGTTTCAACAGGGTTGAAATGAATTCTCTGGCATTCTCACGGATCTGGTCAGCACTAAAAGATACTTTACCAACCGAAGTATGAACAATACCTGTTTTGTCTACTTTAAAGTCGATTTTACCCTGCTTAACATCTTTTACAGCCTGTCCGATTTCATTGGTAACAGTACCGCTTTTAGGATTAGGCATCAAACCACGAGGGCCTAACACACGACCTAAAGCACCAATTTTACCCATGATGGAAGGCATTGTAATGATAACGTCAATATCAGTCCAACCGCCTTTGATCTTATCAATATATTCATCTAATCCGACGTAATCCGCGCCAGCTTCTTTAGCTTCAGCTTCTTTGTCGGGTGTACATAATGCAAGAACCCTAATCTGCTTACCAGTTCCGTGAGGAAGTGAAACCACACCTCTCACCATTTGATTCGCTTTACGGGGGTCTACACCTAAACGAACATCCACATCCACAGAAGCGTCGAATTTAGTAGTAGTAATTTCTTTTACTAATGCTGCTGCTTCCTTTAGTGAATATGCCTTCCCGGCTTCAATTTTGCCCTGCGCCAACTTTTGATTTTTTGTCAGTTTACTCATCTCAATTGAAGTTTATTAATTATTATCCGGGAAAGTCCCTTTAACAGTGATACCCATACTTCTTGCTGTTCCGGCTACCATTTTCATAGCAGCGTCTACAGTAAAGCAGTTTAGATCGACCATCTTGTCTTCCGCTATCGCCTTCACCTGTTCCCAGGTAATTTCCGCAACTTTTTTACGGTTAGGTTCAGCAGATCCACCTTTCAGTTTAGCAGCTTCCATCAACTGGATTGCTACCGGAGGTGTTTTAACAATAAAGTCAAAAGATTTGTCGGCATAGTAAGTAATTACCACAGGCAATACTTTACCGGCTTTCTCTTGGGTCTTGGCATTAAATTGCTTGCAAAACTCCATAATATTAATACCCTTTGAACCCAAAGCAGGTCCTACAGGGGGAGAAGGGTTTGCTGCTCCTCCTTTTATTTGCAATTTGATTTGTCCAGCAACTTCTTTAGCCATTGTTTCTAAATTTTTTTAGATATATAAATTATAAACGAAAGTAAGTATTATCCGTAACAACAATACTACTCTTTCTCCACTTGCATATAACCCAGATCCAGTGGGGTTTTCCGTCCGAAGATTTTAACCATCACTTTGAGTTTCTTCTTTTCAGTGTTCACTTCATCAATAACTCCGCTGAAGCCATTAAATGGCCCGTGAGTTACCTTTACGTTCTCACCAACATAAAAATGGATATCCAGATCATCCTGTTGTTCCTGCAATTCATCCACCGTACCTAAAATATGGCTAACCTCTGCAGGACGTAACGGAACGGGATTTTCCGAACCTCCAAGAAACCCGATAACATTTGGGATGTTTCTCAGCCGGTGGGCTACTTCTCCCACCAATGCGGCTTCTACTAAAACATAACCGGGCAAGTAGGCTCTTTCTTTCATTACCTTCTTGCCGTTACGGATTGTAAAAGTTTTTTCGGTTGGGATCAATACCTGTGAAACGTATTCACCTAAATCTGTATTCTTTAATTCAGCTTCCAGATGTTCTCTAACCTTATTCTCCTTACCACTAATAGCCCGGAGAACATAAAATTTCTTTTCGACGTCAGACATTTTCTAAAACTGAATTTAAAAGATTTTCTCGTAGATGAATTTCATTACATTTTCAAAGCCCAGGTCTACTACAAAGATCAGTGCTGCAATGATAAGGGAAGCAAACATAACCACTACCGCACTATTGGAAAGTTCTGTTCTTGTAGGCCAAGAAACTTTATAAACAAGCTCGTTATAAGATTCCTTAATATAACCAATTAATTTTTTCATCTGAATCTATAGATTTTAGCACGGAAGGAGAGGCTCGAACTCCCGACACCTGGTTTTGGAGACCAGTGCTCTACCAACTGAGCTACTTCCGTATGTTTCAGCCGGATCGCTCCGGCTGAGGAAATTATAGGACTTGTAATTAGTCTAATAATTCTGTGATCTGTCCCGCACCTACTGTACGTCCACCTTCACGGATAGCGAAACGTAAACCTACGCTACAAGCTACCGGGTAGATCAATTCTACAGTAATAGTTACGTTATCACCAGGCATAACCATTTCAGTTCCTTCCGGCAAAGTAATTTCACCAGTTACGTCCAATGTACGGATGTAGAACTGAGGACGGTATTTGTTGTGGAATGGAGTATGACGGCCACCTTCTTCTTTTTTCAGGATATAAACCTCAGCTTTAACTTTAGAGTGAGGAGTTACTTTTCCCGGGTGGGCGATAACCATACCACGTTTGATTTCGTTTTTGTCGATACCACGAAGCAACAGACCTACGTTGTCACCAGCCTGACCTTCGTCAAGGATCTTACGGAACATTTCAACACCCGTTACAACTGATTTTTTGTTTTCTGAACCTAAACCGATGATCTGAACTTCTTCACCTGTTTTGATGATACCGGTTTCGATACGACCTGTTGCTACAGTACCACGACCTGTGATAGAGAACACGTCTTCAATCGGCATAAGGAATGGCTTGTCAATTTCACGCGGAGGCAGAGGAATCCATGTATCACAAGCTTCCATAAGCTCCATGATTTTTTCTTCCCATTTAGCATCTCCGTTCAATCCACCAAGAGCAGATCCCTGGATAACAGGAGTATTGTCGCCGTCGAAATCATAGAAAGAAAGAAGTTCTCTCATTTCCATTTCAACCAGTTCCAACATTTCTTCGTCATCAACCATGTCACATTTGTTCATGAAAACAACCAGTTTCGGTACGTTTACCTGACGAGCCAAAAGGATGTGTTCACGAGTCTGAGGCATCGGACCATCAGTAGCAGCTACTACGATGATAGCTCCGTCCATCTGAGCAGCACCGGTAACCATGTTCTTAACGTAGTCGGCGTGACCCGGACAGTCTACGTGAGCGTAGTGACGGTTTGCAGTTTGATATTCAACGTGAGCTGTATTAATTGTAATACCTCTTTCTTTTTCTTCCGGAGCGTTGTCGATAGAATCGAATGAACGCAGTTCAGAAAGACCTTTCTTTGCTAATACTGTAGTAATAGCAGCAGTCAAAGTTGTTTTACCGTGGTCAACGTGGCCAATTGTACCAATGTTAACGTGGGGTTTCGATCTGTCAAAATGTTCTTTTGCCATAACTTAATTTGTTCTTTATTTGATTAATGATCATATCCAAAATAATTGAGCCGGTGCCGAGACTTGAACTCGGGACCTCTTCCTTACCAAGGAAGTGCTCTACCGCTGAGCTACACAGGCAAAAAGAGCGGAAGACGGGGCTCAAACCCGCGACCCTCAGCTTGGAAGGCTAATGCTCTATCAACTGAGCTACTTCCGCAATTTTAGTTCGTGGGTAGTGATGGATTCGAACCACCGAAGTCGAAAGACAGCTGAGTTACAGTCAGCCCCATTTGGCCACTCTGGAAACTACCCATTTTTAAATTGACAATTGATATTGTTCAATTGACAATCACCTATATCATTGCGATATGATTTTTCAATACGTTTGTTATTATAAGCTCACCTCCGTGAACCTTCTTTATTTATTTCTGTTTTCTAATTGTCAATCGAAGATCAGCCTGAGCGAATCGTGCATTATCAATTGTCAATTATTTTGAGCCTCTTGTCGGATTCGAACCAACGACCCCGAGATTACAAATCACGTGCTCTGGCCAACTGAGCTAAAGAGGCATATACTGTCTTCTCTAAAACAGCCATTTCGTCACAAGGGCGAAACGGCTGCAAATTTAGATATTATTTCTTAGATACCAAATTTCTTGTACGTTTTTTACTTAGCCCTGGCTTTTTCTTTGGTTTTTAATAACTGTTTAGATAAAGCTTCCGTACATTCATCTACTGCTTCCTCAAAACTATCTGCCACTTTCTCGGCAAACAGGTCATATCCTTTAATCAGTAAACGTATAGAAGCGTGTTTATTTTGTGCCGTTTCCGGCTTTATCACTTTTAATATTACTTCAGCACCCTGAATATTTTCATAGTACTGTTCAAGTTTTGAAACTTTCTTCTGAATAAACGCTTCTAATTGTTCTGAAGCATCAAAGCGGATAGATTGAATTCTAATGTCCATAAATGCCTCCTTCTTTTTTAGCTCTTGGATGAGCATTATACACTTTTTTTAATTCCTCAAAGGTTGTATGTGTGTAAACACTGGTCGAAGCCAGACTACTGTGCCCGAGTAACTCTTTCACAGCATTCAGTTCAGCACCATTGTTCAGCATACTTGTCGCAAAGGAATGCCTCAATACATGAGGGCTTCGTTTAGACAAAGTCGGGATCTCAGACAAACACTTCTTCACTACCCCATAAATGATATTGGTAGAGAGTTGTTTCCCGTTCGATCTCACAAAGAACCAGTCACCTTCAGCTTCCACCTCCCGGTTACGTAATTCGATGTATGCCTGCATTAAATTCTTTAATCCCTCTGCGAAAGGGATCAGCCGTTGTTTATTCCGCTTTCCTGTTACCCGGATCAGGTTAGATTCGAAATCCACATCCTGGTCCTGGATATTCAGCAATTCCGAACGTCGCATGCCGGTATCATAAAGCATTTCTACAATCAGCCTGTTTCTAATGCCTTCAAATCCCTCCTCAAATCCGTCACCATCCAGTAACGACTCCATTTCGCCTTCCCTCACAAAATAAGGCAGAGGCTTCTTTGCTTTAGGGCCATTTACAAGACGCAAAGGATTGACAGTAATTATATCCTGCTTCAAGAGAAATTTAAAAAAAGATTTCAAAGAACTTAATTTGCGGTTAACCGATGTGGCTGTGAACTTATTGCTCAGCAAATAAACAATCCAGTTCCGTACAATATCCGCATCTACATTCCGCGGGTCGAATGTGCCTTCCTGATTCTCTTTTACAAACTCCTCAAATTGCTTAAGGTCTTTTGTATACGAATTTACGGTATAACCGGAATAATTCCGCTCATACCGTATATAATTTATAAATGAATCTATCAACACATTCACGCTGCATCAACTTTTATTAATCTCTGCGACGAATATAGGAATAAGAATCCAAAAATACAAGTCCGGAGAAATATTAATCTTCGTTCTGTTGCAATTGCTGAACGTAAACAGCACGCATATTTTGTTTTCTTTTCTGAACAGAAGGCTTGATAAACGCCTGACGACTTCTCAGTTCTTTAACAACACCTGTCTTTTCAAATTTTCTTTTGAACTTTTTCAGCGCTTTTTCAATATTTTCGCCTTCTTTTAATGGTACAACTATCATACTTTATTTTAAATTATGTTATTTTAATCAATTTCATGCCTAAAATGAGCGGCAAAATTACTGATATTTTTCAGATTAACAAACAAAAGGCAATAAAAATGATCGCCGGAGCGACCATTCTTTACTTTTATTTAACTATCCGGTTTATTCTATATAAAAGCATATCAGTAATCATACGGGCCGGCGGCAATTTCTACGGCTATTCCTACCATACCTACAGTAATTAACCCAACAATTGTACCTGCATTTTTACCTCTTTCATCACATACATAAAAGAAATCACCCCGTTCCTGTACAAATTGCGGAAATAGCTCCGGTTTTTTCTTTCCTCCACGTATCAGCGTTGAAATATAAAAACCCTGATCCATATCCATCACATTATAACGGGTACCATCCGGTTCCAGTGTAAAAAGGGTCAGATAACTACGGAACTGTACCGGCGAACTCTTTTCTGTAAAATTAAGAACATCTACTTTTTTCTCGTGTTCATCTGTTGCGGTAAATGGTGTTTTTGTAAACAATTCACCGGGTATTTTATGGAAAGAGAAATTAGTTAATACCAAAGGAGTATGATTGATCCGGGCATTTGCCGGCACAAAAGAGACCCCATCTTCCGCATACAGGCGCTGTGCAGCTGCCGCATACCGGTCAGGAGCATACCTGCGCCCCTCCCCCCTGTAAGGATAACTGATCGTTGAATGGGCTTTTTTCCTGCCGGTAGGATTTCCTCCTATAAAATCGGTAATATCATCTACTACCAGGGCAGACTGGTTCCAGTCTACATACAACGGCTTATCCATTTTATTTACAACCGTAATATTAACCGGTAAGTCTCTCCCATAAAAACTATAGATCACACACACCGAATCGTTTTCCTGAACAAAGTCACCCAGTTCATTCTTATGGATATCCGGACGGTCGGATTGTATAAAAGAATAATAATATTTGGTACACGAAGTATGGCTTAGCAATATTACTAATAAAAAAACAAAGATGAGCACCTGCTTTTTCATAATCGTTCACTTTTTACGTTTGTCAAATTTAACGAATAAATACGGATTTCGCAAAAGAATAGAGCCATTATTCCAATCAACCTACCCTATTTCCCGTTTTTTATCTATTTTTGTTGGTAAACAAACCATCGTAAATACATACTAAATATGAACACAATAATATTGAAACGAATCTCACAATTAAGAGACCGGATGGCCCAACACGGAATAGATGCTTATATTATTCCCGGTTCAGACCCACATTTAAGTGAATATCCGGCCGATTGCTGGAAAGCCCGCGAGTGGATATCCGGATTCAACGGTTCAGCCGGAACTATTGTTGTAACCCGCGACAAAGCAGGTCTATGGACAGACTCCCGCTATTTCCTGCAGGCAGAAATACAGTTAGAAGGAACCGGCGTCGATCTGTACAAGCTTAAACTTCCGGAAATCCTATCTATCCCCGATTTTATTACAAGGGAGATCGGTAAAGGAGGGAAAGCCGGGTTCGATGGCAACTCCTATAGTGTAACAGAATACCAATCCCTTAAGCGGGTTTTTGACCGTAAAAACATCACAATTGAATCTTCTTTCGATCTGATTGGTGAGATATGGCAAGACCGGCCGGCTATACCTTCCGGTAAAATATTTGAGTTACCGGTAGAAATTACCGGCATATCCGTTAGTAACAAACTGGACACTTTAAATAACAAACTACGCGAGGCCGGTGCGGATTGTACTATATTGGGAGCATTAGACGATATCGCCTGGAGCTTCAATATACGTGGGAACGATGTGCCTTACAATCCGGTAGCTATCAGCTACGCATTTATATCAGAAGAGGAACGGATTCTGTTTATCCGGCCGGAAAAATTAACCGGTGAAATTGCCTTACACCTGAAAAAAGAGGGCGTTATTCTGGCCGATTATTCCAAAATCACCACTTACCTGCAACGGCTACCAGAAAAAACCAGAATACTGGTCGATCCGGACCGCACGAATACAGCTTTATACAAAGCGATACCCGGACATTGCCGGATCATAGAACAGATATCACCCGCTGCCCACCTGAAAAGCATCAAAAATGAAACCGAGATCGAAGGGTTCCGGCAGGTAGCGGTCAAAGATGGAATAGCCCTCACCCGTTTTTACCTATGGCTTGAAAAACAGTTACAGGAAGGAAACAAAGTGACCGAGTTAAGTGCTTCAGCCAAACTTTCAGCTTTACGGGCAGAGCAACCACTCGCCATAGGAGATAGCTTTAAATCCATTAGCAGCTATGGTGCCCATGGAGCAATCGTTCACTATACACCTACCGAAGAAACAGATACGGAAATCAAACCGGAAGGCAGTTACCTGCTGGATTCAGGCGGACAATACCTGGATGGCACAACCGATATTACCCGGACGATTCCCTTATCCGAACCAACAGAACAAATCAAAAAGGACTTCACCCGGACACTCAAAGGGATGATAAGCCTATCTAAATGCAAATTCCCGGCCGGTACCCGGGGATGCCAGCTCGACATCCTGGCACGGAAAGCCTTGTGGGATGCAGGTATTAACTACCTGCATGGTACAGGTCATGGCATCGGACATTGCCTCAATGTCCATGAAGGACCTCAAAGTATCCGCATGGAAGAAAACCCGGTTCTTCTGCAGCCCGGCATGGTAATGAGTAACGAACCGGCTATGTACAGAACCGGCGAATACGGAATCCGTACCGAAAACATGATGCTCATCCGGGAAGACTCCGAAACAGAGTTCGGGAAATTCTATTCATTCGAAACCCTTACCCTCTGTTACATCGATACCCGCCTGATCATACCCTCCATGTTATCCCCACGCGAACTGGCATGGCTAAACAGATACCACCAGAAAGTATACGATAAATTAAGCCCTCACCTGAACGAAGAGGAACAAAACTGGTTAAAAGAAAAAACGAAGGAAATTTAAGGTTCGCCTGGCGGACCGGTAGTTAGTAGTTGGTAGTTAGTAGTACGTTCGCTACGCTCACTTAGTAGAAATATAAAAATTAAACGAGCAAAGCGAGTTCCTACCAACTACTATCTACTAACTACCAACTACTAAAAATAAAATATGGCATTAATAAAATCAGTACGGGGCTTTACCCCCATTATAGGAGAAGATACATATCTGGCGGATAATGCGACTATTATCGGAGATGTTCAGATTGGCGACGGATGCAGCATCTGGTTTGGCACCGTTTTACGTGGCGATGTAAACTCCATTCGTATCGGTAACGGCGTCAACATACAGGACGGATCGGTACTGCATACCCTCTATCAGAAATCAATTATCGAAATTGGCGACGATGTCTCCATTGGCCACAACGTAACCATCCACGGTGCCAAAATAGGTAACGGAGCACTGATTGGAATGGGATCGGTTATTCTGGACCATGCAGTGATCGGGGAAGGAGCAATCATTGCGGCCGGATCAGTTGTACTTAGTAAAACAATCGTAGAACCCGGAAGTATTTATGCCGGTGTACCGGCTAAATTTGCCAAAAAAGTAGACCCGGAACAGGCCAGAGAGATCAACCAGAAAATCGCAGCCAATTATCATATGTACGCTTCCTGGTACAAAGAAGAGGAAGAGGAAAACGAAGAATAAATAAACACAAAATAACTTCAAACTAAACAAACGATGAAAACACTCAAAACCGGGATCATTTGCGGAATGGTCTCTCTTATAGGCATACAGTTGGAAGCCATTGAATACAAACCAATGCTTCCGTTCAACCCACCGTCCTATATCTGTTATAAAACTCCGGGAGAAATCACAATCGACGGGAAATTATCCCTGGAGAATGGGATGCCATTCCCTGGACCAGCGAATTTGTAGACATTGAAGGCGACAAACGTCCCCTGCCCTTTTACCGTACGCAGGCCAAAATGGCATGGAATGAAGAAGGAATGTATTTCGCAGTCCTGATGGAAGAGCCGCATGTCTGGGGGCACCATCACCCGGCACGATGCGGTAATCTACCACGACAATGATTTTGAGATATTTCTGGATCCTGCCAACAACACCCATAATTACCTGGAATTCGAAATTAATGCGCTGGGTACCGTATGGGACCTGTATCTCAGCAAACCCTATCGCGACCCGGGACATACCATTCTCGACAACTGGGAGTTTGCCGGTATGAAAACAGCCGTGCATGTGGAAGGCACACTCAATAATCCGGATGATACCGACCAGTCATGGAGCGTGGAAGTATTCATCCCCTGGGAATCCATTTACCAGGTAGTACGCGGAAAGAAAATGCCGTTACCGGGAGAACAGATACGGGTTAATTTCTCCCGGGTACAATGGACTACCGAAATCAGGAACGGGCAATACGTAAAGGTTCCAATCGAAGGGGAAAGCGAAATCAGGGAATATAACTGGGTTTGGGCTCCTACCGGAATCATTAACATACACCTCCCGGAGTTATGGGGCTATGTACAATTCTCCGGGAAAACAGCAGGTGAAGGCACAGAGTCATTCATCAAAAACCCGGACGAAGAGACCAAATGGATACTCCGCAACCTGTATTACCGCCAAAGCGAATACGCTTCTGCCTACGGTAGGTATGCTACCGATCTGAACCTCCTCAAACCGGAAGAAGTATGTACGGATACACAGGCCAAAGAGATAAAATTATATAACACTCCTTCCATGTACGAAATAACCTTACCGGGTGCTACCGGAAAAGTATGGCATATCCGGGAAGACGGACTGGTCTGGAGTGATTAATCTGGATATTAAAGGAATGGAACGCAGATTACACGGATTAACACAGATTTTTTATTTATTAAAATAATTATCTGCGTTAATCTGCTAAATCCGCGAAATCTGCGTTCCTAATACTTCCTACATATAAATAAAATTTAATAAAGTAACCGGATCAATTGCACAGTAATAATATCACCAATAAATACACCAATCAAATAGACAACCCATATACGCCACCCTTTTAGGTTACAACTTACCTGTAGCGCCTTAAACATCCAGATAAAAGTCCACACCAGAAAAACCATTAATCCCACGGCGATCAGAGTACCCCAGTAAAGAGCAGGTAACTCCATTAATTCCCGAATAGATAGTTCCGGATTTATTTCCTGCAAAGCCTTAAATCCGGGCAATCCCTGTAACAGATTCATCGGTACAAGAGACAGAAAAGAAAAAGCCACCGTACCGAATACATCTATTATACGTATCCGGGAAGACGAAAGAATAAGTCCTCCTATAAAAAAGATAACAGCAGGTACTAACCAGATAATCAACTGTTCACCTAAATAAATTAAATAACCGGATTCAGGTCCCGGAGCAATATTCAAAAGTCCGTGGTAATGCCATCCAAAAATAGAATTTATTAATGCTGAACAGCATAAAGCGGCCAATCCAATACCCAAAGCTGTTCCCCCGGCAATCTTTTCAAAAGGGTTCCATAACAATTTCCAAAAATCTTTATTCATACTTCACTCCTTCCATATTTTTTAGTTTTCCAATCAGGTCATCCAACACATTCCTCACCGTCGGGTAACTTACCCCCATCGTTTTAGCCATATCTTTCAGGCTTCCGCTTGATTTTACAAACTCCAGTACAAAAGCCTGTTCTTTCTCTGTAAGCCTTGCCAGCAACGGCAACTCAAAACTGCCACACACCTCCGTTTCGCAAACCCCGCAAAATAAACGCCCCACTTTCAGCGGCCTTTCACAACCCGGGCATTCCAGTGGTAACTTCTTTTTTACTTCTGCCATATCCCGTTATTTTAATTGGTCTCTTTTTCCAACACAAAACGCGGTCCCTGTGTAAGGATCATTTTCCCATCTTCCGTAAATTCTACCTTCACGCCATAAGCCTTCTTATCAAATATCCGGTCATCTACCTGTTCCAGGCTAAACGAAGGCTGCCCTGTACCCTGCATATATAACTCTTCATTTTTCACAAACACATTTATTTTAATGGGAAAACCTTCCGCACCATATACACCTTCAAAAGATGAATATAAACTTTTATCAAACATTCTGTCTCTATCTGCAAAAACAGGAAACTCAAAAGGACGATCATACCAGATACTCAACAAACCGATCAATACACTATTCATTAACATTTCCTGCCCATTCATAATAATCGAAAAAGCAGTTTGCTCTTCCGGTTGAAATGCCACCAGCGAGTAAGAGCCAAAAGTAGAACCACCATGCCCATACAACATTTTTTCATAAAAGGGTACCAGCGTCATTCCTTTACCAAACATTTTTCCCTCTTCCGGCAGCATCTGTTGTACTGAAGAAGAAGATACCAACTCTCCGTTAAAAAGAGCTTTTATAAAAACGTTCAGTTCGGTAGGAGTAGAAAGCATATCTCCCACTCCCACAACATTCGGGAAATAAAAATCTTTCGTCTCTTCCCATGTTTGCGTATTATAATTTAATTTATAGGAGGGTAAAACAGTAGATCCCGATGCCACATTTGACAACGTATTTTTCAATCCCAAAGGAGTTGTAATCTTCTCTTTTACTACTTCTTCATACGGCCGGCCATATTTCTTTTCCACAATTTGCCCTAACAGGTAATAAGCCGAATTTGAATACTTCACACTATCGCCCGGCTCAAAAAAGACTCCCTGGCGAACAATCTCTGACAGTAGTTCCTCCTTACTTACCGGCTCCAGTAACCAATCAATAACGGTATCATTTTTCACCACAATATCCCCCAGCCCACTGGTATGGTTCAGCATCTGCGAAAGAGTTATTTTCCCGCTTTCCGGTACTTCCGGGAAATAACGATCCAGGGTTTCCGCCGGATCAATTTTCCCATCTTCCACCAATTGCCAGATCAGAGTAGCCGTCACCATCTTCGTTATAGAACCAATCCGGCCTTTTAAATCATTCCTTCCGCCTATACCGTCCGGCATCTGCGTATATCCCATCTGCCTCTCATATACAACTTCACCATCCTGGCTGATCGCCACAGCAGCAATACCCTGTTTATTGTTTTCCAACAAATCCAGATACGAATCAATCCTTTGAATTCTTTCCTTCTGCGCATATACACCCAATACACAGGAACAACCTAAAATCACATAAACGGTTCTCTTCATAACTCTATATTCAGTTTATTAATATCACATACACACCACAAAAATAGACTTTTATTTAAATAAAACAAACACGAAACTAAATATTATTGATTATATATTCAATTTTATTCATTTATACCAAAACATTTTAATAAAATAATATTTTCCACACTCTACAACATTGTCAGAGGTTGAATGATTTTATTATTCAGTTTAAGCATAGGTACAGATTTGAGCCGGCAAACCTTAAACCATACTATTATTCTGCGAAAATCTGCGAAATCCGCGTAATCTGCGTTCCCTACACCTCAAACATTTAAACTAACCGAAAAATTCAATATCTTTGTATACACACAAACTCAAACGATAGCAACTTATGAAAATAAACAAATTATGTATTTTGCTAATAACCGGAGCTGTTATTGGCTCCATACAGGCTCAAACCGGTAAAGGAGGCATCTCCCCGCAACAACTGGAAGAGATCAAAAAAGGATATGCAGGTACCGATGCCGACCGGGCCATACGCAATGCGATTACAAATAACGATATCAACAAACTGGCGGTTAACCGGGACAATATGAATCACCTGGACAACCACTTTTCACACCGCGTGAAAAGCAAAGGAATCACCAACCAGAAGTCATCCGGACGCTGTTGGTTGTTTACAGGCCTCAATATATTCCGGGCAGACATTATCAACACATACAACCTGAACGATTTCCAGTTCTCGCACTCCTACCCGTTTTTCTGGGACCAGTTAGAGAAGGCAAATCTGTTCCTGCAGGGAATTATCGACACACGCGACAAACCGATGGACGACCAGACAGTAGACTGGCTGTTTAAAAATCCGTTGAGCGACGGCGGACAATTTACCGGTGTAGCGGATATCCTGACCAAATACGGTGTAGTTCCGGCTGATGTTATTGCCGAAACCAACAGCAGCGATAACACGCGCCAAATGGCCAATCTGATTGCCCTGAAACTGAAAGAATACGGACTACAGTTACGCGACCAGTCTGCCAAAGGAATCAAACCGGCACAACTGGAAAAGACTAAAACAGAGATGCTGGCAACTATCTACCGCATGTTGGTACTCAATCTGGGAGAACCTCCTACACAATTCCACTGGACCCTCCGGGATGCCAAAGGAGATGTGATCTCAAGCAAAGAATACACCCCACAATCGTTTTACGAAGAATTTATCGGAGCCGATCTCAAAAACAATTACATTATGTTGATGAACGACCCCACACGGGAGTATTATAAACTATACGAGATCGATTATGACCGCCATATGTACGACGGCAAAAACTGGACCTATGTAAACCTGCCTGTCGAAGAGATCAAACAGATGGCTATCGCTTCTATCAAAGACAGCACCATGATGTATTTCTCGTGCGATGTGGGTAAATTCTTCGACCGCACCCGCGGCTTATTAGATGTAAACTATTATGATTACGGTGCCCTGTTGGGTACTACCTTCGGAATGGATAAAGAACAACGCATCCGCACATTCAGCAGCGGTTCTTCCCACGCCATGACATTGATGGCTGTAAACCTTGACGAACAGGGAAACCCCAAAAAGTGGATGGTCGAAAACAGCTGGGGCCCCGGTGCCAATAACGGCCACCTGATCATGACCGACGAATGGTTCAACGAATACATGTTCCGCCTGGTAGTAGAAAAACAATACATCACCGACCCGGTAAAAGAAGTACTCAAACAAAAACCCATCCGCCTCCCGGCATGGGACCCAATGTTTGCTGACGAGGAGTAATAATCAGAACACGGAGACACGGAGTTTTATTTATCTTATTAATAAATTCTCCGTGTCTCTGTGTCTCCGTGTTCTATTTTACTACTGCTCGTACTTATATCGTCCTGGAAAAACACTTTCTCCAACTGCCTTATAGGGTAATTAAAAACCATCTGTCAAAAAGAAAAAAACATCTTACATAAAACAAAATGATAATCCTTAACTCCGTGAGAATCGATTATTTATAAAAAATCTTTGAGTTTATCAGGAAGAACTACTTCTCATGAGGGATAAAAAGACACTTCATAGTCCATATCCCTGCTGCTGATAGTGCAACTTTTGATACACTACGAGCCGGGAGGGATTTACACTACGAATCAAAATCAATTAGACTACGAACTGCGAAAAATTATACTACGAGGCGTACGTTACTACACTACGAGCCACAACCGCAAGCCATCTAAGACGAAAATATATAAGTACCCTTAAGTGTACACAGACATGCATAACCCAGTACAGCCCAGTATAACCCAGCTTATCCTATCATAAACATGTACAGCCACGTATAGCCCAACTGCGTGTCAAAGAGTGGGTATATCTTTGCAATGTAGAATAGTACTAACTACAAAAATATTAACAATTTAATTTAAAAAAATGAGTTTAAAGTATCACGTAGTCAGCAGGGCTGACATTCGGAAAGAAGCACCAAAAGGTGCAAAGATGTATTATGGACAGATACGCAGTGCGGGAAGAGTAAATCTACCACAAATATGTGTAGCCGTCTCAGCACTCACTTCGGCATCGGAAGGAGATGTGGAAGGTGTATTGGCTGGTCTGTTATTTCAGATGAAACAGTATCTTGTAAGGGGAGACACAGTTTGTTTGGGAGACCTGGGTAATTTTCGTGTAGTAATGGGTAGTCCGGGGGTAGAAAACGAAACTGATTTCAGCCCTTCAATGTTTCGGAAAGGACGTATTGTTTTTTCACCCGGAAGGATGTTACGTAAACTATGCCGGAATGCCCACTACGAAAAGGCCAACCTAAAAGTGATAGAGAGAGAAGCAGATTGTGACCGCCAGCATATAGAGTAAGTCGCAGTAATAGTAACAAATTAAAATTTAAGAAGTATGTCATTTAAATATCACGTAGTGCGCAAAGCGGATATGCGCAAAGGCGCCAGTAAGGGCGACCAGTTATATTACGGACAGATCCGTGCAGGTGAAAGTATCACATTTCGTAATATATGCGACTCAATTTGTGCAACATCTACCATATTTCGTGGGGATGTACCGGTAATAATCAAAGCATTATTGCATGTTATGCAACAAGAACTGGCTAATGGACTAACTGTTCATTTAGGAGATTTTGGTTCTTTCCGGATGATAGCAGGTAGTAAAGGAGTAGAAGAAGCTAAGAAATTTCACCCTTCTATGTTTAAAAAAGCTCGTATTGTATTTACTCCCGGAGTTATGCTGAAAGATGTAGCAAACGAAGTACATTTTGAAAAATTAGGTGAAGTGGTCCGCACTGTTCCACAGGATGATTGTCCTCTCCCTCATGTGTAAATGAGAGAGAAGTTACAGTGTAAATAGAGATAAACCTTTCCGGTACTAAACCGGAGGGGTTTATTTAAAATAGAATAACATTGGTATCTTCATCCAGCAAACTGACCAGTTTACGAAAACTAATTACCCCCGTACGCCGTACCAACAAAGGCAACAGCTACATGGTACGTTTTTTACATTGTTATCGAAAACGAAAAAATAACAACAGGCGATTTGACTCTTCGTCCATTCCGGAAACAATTTCTTTTAAGCGGCCGCTTAGTTTACCATCCTCTAATGCATCCTGAAGTTCTGCTACGTTAAAACTTATCATACCATTTCTATTTCCGGACACTCTCTCCTGCGTAGAGGGAGACAACGTGATTTCTTTTCCCTGATAGTCTTTTAGATAAATCTTTTGATTATACAGCTTTCCATCCGATTTATCCAAAACCAGATGAGTTTCTGAAAAACCTCTTTTTGTATCCCAGTCAAACTCAGTAGATACAGTATTCATAAAAAGATAAGAAGGTGAATCCACATAACTGTTCAAATAAATATAAGGATTCATGGATGCAATAGCCGGAGTACGAGCCAAAACAGGTATCAACTGCCTGTCTGGTGTATATAGGTATACTGAATCAATTGAATGGTCTGTCAATAAAAAACCTCTTGGTGTCTTTACAATATTTGATTGCATAGGGCTATACGTATAAACCCCATCTTCTCCGGATTTGCTTACACTCATTTTCAATTTATTTTCATACCGGATATCGATTTCTTCTATCAAATGACCATCAGCTCTTGACATTAAAAAGAAAGGAACCGGAAAATATTCATAATTATCATAACATATAAATGTTTCATCATCAAATATTACAAGATCAGAAACAAACCTACCCTCTCCTTCAAGAGAGATAGTTCGTTTATAATCTCCTTTCAATGAATATACCTTAATATAATTAACCGTTTGTATATAAAGTTCATCAATATGGGGATCATATATTAAACTAAAAACCAGATTATATTCATGTGGACCATCTCCTTTCTTATTAAAGTTATAAAGTGGAGTTCCATTTTTGTCAAATACCAGAACAGTACCGGATGAATGTTCAAATATTAACATGTGATCATCTGTAACAAAGCGGGGAATACCGCGATAAAGATAATCATCATGGACTGCAGGTATACAATACTCAATTTCTGCCAGATCATCCAGAAATAATTCTTTAACAGGATAGTTTTTAGTTACATCTACTTCTATAAAAGTAAAATCTATTTCTTCTCTGGTAACATTCTTACAACCGGTAAATAATATAAGAAAAAGAAGAATACCTCTCCAAAATAGTGCTTTCATAATCTGAATATTAAAATTAAGAGTGGGAAAGATACGATATTATTCTAACATTAAAACAATACAATCAAATAATTACGATTATTTAGTAGAACATAAATATTTCTTTATTCTCTTAAGCCCGCGACATTGGTGTCCTCGTTATGCCAAACAAAGGAACATATTATTTTTTCAATCCCCCCTTTAGGGGGTTAGGGGGTAGGGAGTAAATCAATCCCTTTCAGGATTTTATCTGTGGCTCCGGTATTGTCGTGGATGTATTTACCGGCTATTTGTCCGCTTTCTTCCAACAGTTCCCGGTAAGTTAGCAGGTCGTTCATCTTTGTTTCGAAACTGTTGGCATCTGTTACGGCGAAAGCGCCACCCAATGCAATCAGGTCGCGGGCTTCCCTGAATTTCCGGTATTTAGGGCCGAATAGTACCGGCATGCCATATACGGCTGCTTCTGTTACGTTGTGGATTCCTGCACCGAACCCTCCACCGATATAGGCAATATTGCCATACCGGTAAATAGAAGATAAGAGTCCAAATCCGTCTACAATAATACAATCCCGGGTCTGCACGTTCTGTTCGTTGAGTTCAGATAGTTGGATAGAAGGCCGTTTCAGGAGGGATTGTATATAAAGCAGGTGTTCACGGTGTATCTCGTGGGGAGCAATGATCAGACGGATACCGGGTTGATCATTGAAATAAGAGATCAGTATCTCTTCGTCCTGCGGCCATGAACTACCCACTACCAGGGTACGCTGTCCTTTTTCTTTTCCTATCCGGATAAACTCTTCAATACCGGGCAGGTTCTTCGCCATTTTCTGAACATCCAATACCCGGTCAAAACGGGTATCACCACAAACCGTTACATTGGTCACTCCATATTCCGCAAGTAATCTGCGCGAATCTTCATCCTGCACAAATAACTGTTTATAATACCCTAACACTTTGCGGTAAGGTTTACCGAACCAACGGAAAAAAGGCTGGTCTTTCCGGAAAATACCGGATATAATATAGGTAGGGATATTCCGTTTATGGAGTTCCGTCAGGTAATTTGCCCAGAATTCGTATTTAATGAAAATAGCCATGGCCGGATTCGCCAGGTTGAGGAACTTTTTTACTTTATAAGGAGTGTCAAACGGCAGATAACAGATCACATCGGCTCCTCCATAATTTTTCCTTACCTCGTAACCGGAGGGCGAAAAGAAGGTAAGCAGTATTTTATATTCCGGATGCTCTTTTTTAATCTTCTCCATCATGGGGCGCCCCTGTTCAAATTCGCCCAGGGAGGCAGCGTGAAACCATATATATTTCGCGTTTTTATCGATCTTTTCCCGCAAAACACCATTGGTTCGCCACTGCCCAAAACGCATCATTCTTGCTTTCCGGTGGAAAGGATACATCAGTTCCACACACAAAGCATATAAATGGATAAGAAGGGTGTACATACGCTGTTACTTTAAAACATCAATGGCCCGTTGTAAGCGGCTGATTGTTTCTTCTTTTCCCAGTGTTTCCGTTATATCAAATATATGAGGTCCTTTGGGAGCACCCACTAAAGCCAGACGAGTGGCATTCATGATGTTACCCAAATGATATTGTTTTTCTTCGATCCAGCCTTTTACCACCTCTTCCGTATGGTGGGATTCAAACGGTTCACATGCCTGTAATACCTGTATAAGTTCTCCTAATTGGGCTGCCGAATCTTCCTTCCACCGTTTTTTTACCGTCTTTTCATCGTAACTTTCCGGAGCGAGAAAGAAAAAGGAGGCCTGATCCCATATCTCTTTTATGAAGTTTACACGTTCTTTTACCAGCCCTATTACTTTTTCTACATATTCAGGTGTGGCAGTTACTCCCTGCTCCTGCAAATAAGGCATGAAAAGAGCTGCGATTTCGTTATTTTCTTTCTGCTGGATATATTCGTGGTTAAACCATTTACCCTTTTCGTAATCAAATTTCGCACCACTCTTACTGCAACGCGACAGATCGAATAAACGAACCAGTTCGTCCATATTCATCAATTCCTGATCGTTACCCGGATTCCAGCCCAACAGAGCCAGAAAGTTTACAACTGCTTCGGGCAGGTAGCCGCTTTCACGGTATCCGGAAGATATTTCACCCGTTTTGGGGTCTTTCCATTCCAATGGGAATACAGGGAATCCTAACCGGTCGCCATCGCGTTTACTCAATTTACCGTTTCCTTCCGGCTTCAATAACAACGGCAAATGGGCAAACTGCGGCATCGTGTCCGTCCAGCCCAGATACCGGTATAACAGTACGTGCAGCGGAGCGCTCGGCAACCACTCTTCACCACGGATCACATGGGCTACTTCCATCAGGTGGTCGTCCACAATATTAGCCATATGGTAAGTGGGCAGTTCATCAGCCGATTTATACAACACTTTATCGTCCAGTACAGACGAATTGATTACTACATCTCCACGGATCAGGTCGTTTACATGGATATCTTCGCCGGGTTCTATTTTGATACGTACCACATATTTTTCGCCCCGGGCGATCAGCGCGTCTGTCTCTTCCCTCGAAAGGGTCAACGAGTTACGCATCTGTAAACGGGTAGAGGCATCGTATTGGAAATTTGCTATTTCTTTCCGTTTGGCATCCAGTTCTTCCGGTGTGTCAAAAGCGTAATAGGCCAGATCATCCCCCAATAATTGGGCTACATATTTTTTATAAATATTTTTCCGTTCGCTCTGCCGGTAAGGGCCGTAACTTCCTCCAATCCCCACACCTTCATCAAAAGGCAGACCCAACCAGTTCAGGGCTTCAATGATATACTCTTCGGCTCCCGGCACAAAACGCTGGGAATCGGTGTCTTCTATACGGAGTATAAAATCCCCGTTATTCTGTTTGGCAAATAAATAGTTGTATAATGCTGTACGGACACCGCCAATGTGTAACGGGCCGGTAGGGCTGGGAGCAAAACGTACCCTTACTTTTCTCTGAGTCATAAGCCTGCTTATTGTAATATTGCGGCAAAAGTAGCCTATTTTTTTCTCATACTAAACTTTTTTCCGTACATTTCGCTTGTAAAACAATCAGCCTCCGGTTGATCGAGTAGTTGGTAGTTAGTAGATAGTAATTAGTAGAAAATCAAATAAATTCTACCAACTACTAACTACTATCTACTAACTACCTTAATTTTATTTTATTATGAAAACAAAAAGATTTAACATACCTGTTTATATTTACTTTATACTGATTGCGTTGATCATTGGGTGGTTTTTTCCCCGTGAAGGGAAATTCCGTTATCAGTTTAGTGAAGGAAAACCATGGAGGTACGAACTACTTACGGCTCCGAGTAATTTTTCGATCTATAAATCAGACGAAGAGGTTACTGCCGAACGCGATTCGGTGATGAAGGCATTCCGGCCTTATTACCGGATTCTGAACGCTGTAGAAAGCGAACAGGTGGATAAATTGCGCGACGACTACAAACGGAATATCAATCCCGATATTACACCAACCTATATGCAATATATAGAGAATAGCCTGGTGAAAATGTATAAAAACGGGATTATTTCTCCCCAGGATCTCGAAACGCTGAACAGGGATAATTACGAAGAGATAAAAGTATTGGTGGATAATACCATGGCGGAAGACCGCTATGTAGCCGATTTGTTTACCGTACGGACTGCCTATGAGTTTATACTCAATAATGCTCCTTCCCATCTCAATAAAATTGTATTACAATCATGTAATATAAACTATTATCTTACGGAAAACCTGACATACGATGATGATAAATCCGAAAAAGCCAAAGAGGAATTATTACGTAGCGTTTCCGTTTCGAAAGGAATGGTACAGGCGGGGGAGCGCATCGTAGACCGGGGTGAGATTGTAGATAATCATACCTATCATGTGTTACGTTCGCTGCGGATTCTTCACGAATCAAGAACCGGAGGGGTCAAACGGCAACAAATGATTACCGCAGGGGAGTTTATCCTTGTTATTGGTATTCTGTTATGCTTCTGGCTTTACCTGATCTCTTTCCGTCCACGGATACTGGCCAGCAAGAAAAATACCATTTTCCTGCTATTATGCATTTTAGTAAGTTGCCTGATTACAGAGTTCTGTGTATCCGTCGGATTATTCAGTGTATATATACTACCCTATGCGATTGTTCCAATTGTGGTACGGGTGTTTATTGATTCCCGGACTTCCCTCTTCACCCATCTGGTGATTATTCTGATTTGTTCCCTGATGGTTCCCTTCCCGTTTGAATTTTTATTTATGCAAATGGTAGCAGGTATGGTGGTAACATTTAGTTTACGGGACCTGTCAGAACGTTCCGACCTGATACGGTGTGCATTTTATATCTATCTATCGTATGCGATTTCTTACCTGAGTATTACGCTATACATGGAGGGAGACTGGACTAAGATAAACTGGATGATGTTACTTTATTTTGGTATTAATTTTATCCTCCTGATGTTTACATATATCCTGGTGTATATGCTTGAAAAAGTGTTTGGGTATGTTTCCAGTATTACCCTTATCGAATTATCGAATACAAACTCGCCGGTATTGCAAAAACTTTCGGAAGTGGCTCCGGCTACTTTCCAGCACTCATTACAGGTGTCGATCCTGGCTTCTGAAGCAGCGTCCCGGATCGGTGCCAACGCTCCGTTGGTGCGTACGGGAGCCCTGTATCATGATATCGGTAAAATGACAAATCCGGCATTCTTTACCGAAAATCAGAAAAGTGTGAATCCTCACGACCAGTTATCCCTTGAAGAGAGTGCACAGATCATTATTAACCATGTGACTGAAGGCATAAAACTGGCAGAAAAATATAAGTTACCACAGGAGATTATCAATTTTATCCGGACACATCACGGATCAGGTAAAACGAAATATTTCTACAATACATTTAAAAATAAGTTTCCGGATAAAGAAATTGACGAATCCAAATTCACCTATCCGGGTCCGAATCCTTCTACAAAGGAGACAGCTATCCTGATGATGGCCGATGCTGTGGAAGCAGCTTCCCGGAGCCTGAAAGAACATACGGAAGAGTCTATCCGGAAATTGGTAAACGGTATTATTGATTCCCAGATAGCTGATGGCTTAATGAAAAATACGCCCCTCACCTACCGTGATGTGGAAACGATCAAAGATGTTTTCGTTGAACGCCTGAAGATTATGTATCACACCCGCATTAGCTATCCGGAGTTGAATAAGAAGTAACCCATCCGCCCCCTAACCCCCTAAAGGGGGGATTGGAGATTGCACTTTTTGCTGGCGCAGATTTAAATCTGTGCCTAAACTAACATATCATTTTATACTTCTATCAATCCGTCTGGTTAAAGGGGATTTGCAATCCCCGCCTGTAGAGTATAAGGATTTATAATCCGCTTTAAAATACCTAAGTTTAGATTTTATCAGTATTTATTTGTTTGTCGGATCACAAATCCTAATACTCGTTTGCCGGGGATTACAAATCCCCTCTGACCAAAATGACTGTTTTATTCTTAAATTCTGTTTTATCCCCCCCTTAGGGGGTTAGGGAGTCATTTCCTTTATCTCATTTATATGTAAATGCAGGTGAGATGGATAAGAGATGATCATTTCCCGGAGGGAGATTTTCTCTCCGAACGCATTTATCCAGTTATGATCCAATTTAGTAGTATCGACCTGCCGGATGAGGTGGGCGATATGGATATTTGTATATTTCCACAGCTGGATCAGGTTATCCCAATCTTCTTCCTGATAGTTTTGAATAGCAATCCACCTGTCGTTGTTACCACAATTGGCATAGTCGGGGAAGATCATCGGATCAGGTTGATAATGGAATTGAACGATCCGGTGTATATTATTAGAAGCCGAATCAACCAGGTGTCCCACAATCTGTTTGATGGTTCTGTTTTGTTTATTTCTTTTTGTACATATCAGCTCCCGGTCAAGTTGTTGTAAAACTATTTCCCACTCTTCAATCACCTGAAGAATCTCTCTGCTAATTGCTAAACATTCATTTTCCATATTCATAACATTTTATGTAAGACCAGACGAAGATAATAGTTTTTTTATACAGATTACCTTCTGAACCGTACGATTGTTACAATAGCGGCGAGTAGTATCAGGATGGTTATTGTAAATGCAAGGAGATTGGGTTCACGGGATTGGACTGTTATTTGATAGTTGTCTGCCAATAAGCGGTAGGCATCAATTTTCCATATTGCTTTATTTCCTTCTGTGTAGGGGGTGTTGGCATACTTTATTTTTCCCGGTAATTGCACATCAAATTTCAGTACAAAAGAGAATACTTCTACGAGTGCATCCAACTTTACTTCTTCCTCGTTACCGATATCCGCCTTATGGTTTGTATAAAGTTCTGAAAAGCCAGACACTGAAAAATAGAGATCCAACAGGTCACAAACAATCTGTGTACTGAACAAATCTTTGTCGTCTATTATTTTTTGTTCCTGGAGATACGTTTTAAATATCCAGTTAAAGAATTCTTCATGATCCAGTTGGTTCATTTGATCTGCAAGAACAGGTACGGAACGGGTATAAGGCTGAATGATATCCAGGCATACCTCCAGTAAATTACGATTAACCCAACGAAAGAACTTACCTTCTATCTCCTGTAGCACATGGTTGATCTCTACACCGTTCATTCCCTGATAAAATGACTCATCCCCCTGTAACCAGATTTTTATTTCATTCTCATTCAGGTAGGAAGAAATGGGTATTTCTCCTTTTTCTCTGATTTCCGGAAAGGTCGCTTCATAGGTATACCAGGTATAAAACCAACGGAATTGTTTCCGGAAATGTTCCTGCGGATTAAAAAGAGGAGCCAAAGCCGGCCTCACCTGTGTACCGGAAGCCATATCTTCGACAGAAGAAAAATTTCCGGATGCTTTATGCATCAACCCGTTTTTTTCGTTAGCATAATACACATAAACCGTATCCTCCTGTGTTATTTCCCATCCGGCAGTTGAAACAAAAGGAAACAGATCATGTCCGGATGCATATATTTCGCGGGTGGCTGTGCCATCTTCGGCTATAGTTGTTGTTACCTGAAAAGGTGCTGTACAGGAAACGCACATCGCTAAAAAGAGTACGGGTATATAGATATGTTTTGTTTTCATAAGGATCATTTTTGAATGTTTCTGAATAAAAATTCTTTTTGTAAACTTCTGTTACTCCTTTCACGGATAAAACAACGAACCAGATTGTCCCGGGTCTCTTCCCTACAAGCGGAAGTATAGGATGCCGGGAGTATAAAGGCCGTATCTTCCGGACGGTAGTCCGGTGTAAGGTAAACATCCAAACAAAACAGGCCGGCAAGAAATAGGGCTGCAGCTCCACATGCCCATGCGATAACCAGTTGTAATTTACTTTTCGGTTTCTGTTCCGGCTGCCTCCGGATAGCGGCCAGAATAGAAGCTGTCAACTCTTCGGAATGTTCCGGTTCCGGAGTAACCTGTTTTAGTTTATCCATTAACTGCCGGTACGTTATAGCTTCTTTTTTTTTCATCTTTCTGTTTCTATTCAAGATTAGACAATTTTGTACGGATATATTTCCGTGCCAGATACAGATTACTTTTTATTTTAGCAGGTGTGAGTCCGGTGACTGTTTCAATTTCCCCAACATCCATCTCTTCCAGGTCGCTGAGCACAAAAACCATTTTTTGTTTAGGTGTCAGTTTTTCTGTCAGATGGAGAATTACCTCTTTGAGGTCTTTGTTGATCAACGTGTTCTCGATATTCTCACCGGAATCTAACCGTTGAAAAGATTCAAACCAGTCAGCAGACTCCGGTTGGTGTTGCAATTTACGCAGCCGGTCGTGGCAGGTATTACAGGCTATTTTAAAAAGCCATGTTGTGAATTTGTATCCGGGATTGTAAGAACGGATAGAGAGCCATACTTTGATAAAAGTTTCCTGCACCGCATCTTTTGTTTCATCCGGGTCAGCAAGTAAACGGAAAGAAAGCCGGTAAACCATGGGTTGGAATTCGTGAACCAACATTCCGAACGAGTGTGAATCCCCCTGTTTACATTTTTCTATATATTCCGTTAATTGCTCTGCTGTCATAAAGTTGTCCGTTTAGTATATGATACGAACGAAAAGTCTTTGGGTCGAAAAATTATATATAACCGAGGAATATAAGAATAAAAGAAAAAGTTAAAAAACATACATGTTTCCGGACCCCCGTTCGGCATAGCGTCCTCGCTACACCGAACGAGGGGTACAGATTTAAATCTGCGCCAGCAAAAGCCAGCAAAAAGCCTGTAAAAATTATTTTTCTCGCTTCTTATTATTTTGTTCTTATGCCTTATCTGTATTGGTCGAAGGGGATTTATATTTGTGCCAGCTGACATAAGAGATAGTTTAAAAACTATAGAAG
>JAJQAZ010000081.1 GCA_021203545.1 Tannerellaceae bacterium
GATATATTTTAAGGATAAAATCTCTTTTTACGAAAATAGTGTCATATCGTCAATCATTTTTTCCAACATACACGAACTCATTTTAACAAAATATTGGGATATTTGTGAAGTGCAAATATGCACGAACAATAATAAATGCATTGTTCTTAATACTTGGTAATTATAAACACTAATCCAAGGTATACAAACTAATCGGGTATATAAATAGTCCAAAAAGCAGTGGCTTATTTTTATGTGGTAACAATGTAATCGATTTTGAATAAAGTTAATATGAAGAGGGATATACTCAATCTTAATTTTCTTAGTGCTGTAAACGAAAAGATTCCTAACAAAACTGAATTGGCTAACTATCTCGTTACTATTCTACACATTGAAAAAGAGGCTGTATACAGACGGCTGCGGGCAGAGGTTCCTTTTATATTTGCCGAAGTAACAATTATCAGTGAAAAGTTAGGAATCTCGCTGGATAAGCTGATCGGAATTTATTCCGAAGGTGAGCAGCCTTTCAATTTATATTTACATGATTTTGAAACGCCCAGTGATTCAGATCTGATCCTGATCAACAATTATATTAATGTTCTGGGAATAGTGAAGCGCGACCCTAATTCCTCAATAAATGAAGTCTGGAACACTTTACCTTTCCCTTTAACTTATGCGTATAAGTCTCTTACAAAATTCTTTATCCTTAAATGGAAATACCAATTTAAGCCGGGAACAACTTTTTGTAAATTTAATGAATTAACAATTCCTCCTAAAATCAAAGAACTACAAACAAAGCATCTGGAAGAATATAAAAATATCAAATACTCATGTTTTATTCTCGAACACTCGATTTTTGAAAAAGCTGTAGAAGACATTCGTTTTTTTTGAGAACCTGGGAGTAATAACCGGAGAAGAAGTTGCAAATCTAAAATATGAACTGTTTGATATGGTCGGTTATCTGGAAGATATTTGCGCGACCGGTCTTTATAAAGATACCGGCAATCCTATTTCAATTTATATATCCGAAATAAACATTGATACAAATTATAGTTGTCTAAAAACCAGAAGTTACAATATTTGTATGTTTCGTACATTAATATTGAATGCTTTTTCAACTCCTAACAAAAATACGTATTCGTCAGTAAACAACTGGATATCAACCCTAAAAAAAATATCAACGCTCATTTCCGTAGAAAGTCAGGAATACAGAACCAACTATCTGAATAAACAGAAAGAGGTAATTCAAACCCTATAGTTGCATTTAATGAAAAAAATATCTACTTTTAGTCTCTTAAAAAGTCTTACAAATGAAAACAGATATTTTAAACGCACATTTTATAAACGCTATTAAAGAAAAATTCCCTCAACGAACAGTTATCGCAACACGGTTGGCGGAAATTTTATGTATTGAAAAAGAAGCTGTATACCGGCGTTTGCGAGGCGAAGTTCCTTTTTCTTTTGCCGAAGCCATTACTATTTCCGGGGCATTAGGACTCTCTCTGGATCATATCGGAGGTTCGATTCCCGAAAAAAGTAAGCCCTTTATCTTAAAACTGGTAGATTTTATTGACCCGAACAAAGATGATCTTGAAATGACCGAATATATGACCAAGCATGCCAGTTCCTTAACTGATTTTACAAATACCGAATATGGTGCAGCTATGAATATGATTCCGGTCACGATTTCGGTAAAATATGACCATATCTTTCGCTTTTATGTTTATAAATGGTATTATCAGAATTTCAGTCCCACAATAGTAAAACCATTTAAAGAAATATTCCCTCACCCCGAAATAAAAAAAGGATAAAAGAATTTCCGCGTATATCGGGTTTAGCAGAAAAAAGTTTTTATATCTGGGATGAATCTATTTTTATTAATATAGTAAAAGATATCACGTATTTTAATGCCATTAATTTAATCTCCAACGAAGAAAAAAAATTCCTAAAAGACGAGTTACTTTTATTACTTGATAAAATGGAATCCTGGGCCACCACCGGAATAAACGATCAGGGAAATAAAGTTTTTATCTATATATCAAATGTCTCTTTTGAAACAAGCTATTCCTATGCACAAAGTCCGGACTTTTTTCTGACCATGATAATATCTTTCACGTTAAATGAAATTGCTTCGATCGATAAAGTTACTTTTCAAAGGGTAAAACAATTTATGCAATCCCTGAAACGAACGTCCACACTGATTTCCGAAAGTGGAGAAATGTATCGTATTCACTTTTTTGAAACTCAACGGGAAATTGTAAACCGGCTATAAGTTAGACATTATCTATAACATAATAATACCGGATTTTCGCACCATTGCTTATCTTTGTATATAAACTAATTATATTACCGGATGAATCCTAATTATATATTTAAGACGACGAAAGCCGATTTTCCTGAAATACTCGAAGTATGGGAAAATTCTGTACGGGCTACACACGACTTTTTAGAAGAAAAAGATATTCAATACTATAAACCGCTTATTCTGAACAAATATCTTGATTCCATCGATATTTATTGTGTCAGAAATGAGTTCAATAAAATGATAGCCTTTTTAGGTATCAGCGGCAAACATATTGAAATGTTGTTCATCGACCCGGCAGAACGGGGAAGAGGATTAGGGAAACAGTTAATTTGTTTCGCTATCATACAACTAAAAACCCAAACAGTCGATGTAAACGAGCAAAACCTTCAGGCTGTAGGTTTCTACAAAAAAATGGGGTATGAAATAACTGGTAGAGATGAACTGGACAGTAGCGGAAAACCCTATCCTATACTACACCTTCAATTGAAAAAACTACCTGCCGGCACTACCTGCGATTTAAAACTGGTAGAAAAGCATCCGTTGGGATTCTACTTACCCGCCAATACCCGTTTATTAATGTTAGGTAGTTTTCCTCCCAAGCAGGAACGCTGGTCGATGAACTTTTACTACCCGAATATTCTGAATGATATGTGGCGCATTCTGGGCCTTCTATTTTATAAAAATAAAGAACATTTCTTGCTGCCGGGGAAAAAAGCATTTGACGAAAAGAAAGCAAAAAACTTTTGTAACGAAATGGGTATTGGGATCGGAGACACAGCCGACGAGATCGTCCGTTTAAAAGACAATGCATCCGATAAGTTTCTGGAAGTGGTACGTCCGCTAAATGCAAAAAAAAGTTTTGAGTGAAATTCCTCAATGCCGGGCAGTAGTTATCACCGGGCAAAAAGCGATGGATACATTTCTGAGTATTGTTCCTGCACATGAACCGGCTGTGGGAGGTTTTTCGGAATTTACATTCCTGGAAAGGCCTTTCCGTCTTTACCGGATGCCATCATCTTCCCGTGCTTACCCCAAACCACTCGAAGAAAAAGCCGCCATCTACGGCAAAATGTTTAAAGAATTAGGCTTCCCGGTAATAGATTAAACAAAAGAAAATCCCCCCCCCTTTAGGGGGGCAGGGTTACCCACAATGAAAATAGCTATTTACCAATTCCATCATCTTACCTGGATTATTTTCTAATTCCTCACGTAAATTCAGATCATTAAATCCCTGCAATTTGGCAATGATACCATCTATCATATAACTACTGAATACATGATATGTCTCATATATACTACGCTGTTTTTGTAAACATGCGGCCGAAGCCACACAACTATCAGGCAATTGATCCAATTGCGTCAGATGATCTTCATACTCCTTTTTATGTATGTTCACATTTACATAAGTTTTGTCTGCAACAGCCTGTGCATCTTCTATTTCAAACCCATAGCGGCATGCAACAGCCAAACCGGCAAGCAGCTGGTAAACATCTGCCGACCCATCCGGCGAACGCATCTCTACAGTTTGTTTCTGGGTTGTATCATACTGGCTGGAACTTTCAAGCGGATTAGCCAACATACACATATCGGTCTGTGAGGTCCATCCTAATGGAACCCGTACCAACACAGAACGATTCCTGTCGCCCCAGCAAATATTAGTCAGAGCTTCCTGATGAGGTACCAAACGGAAATAAGAGGTCGGATTTGTATTTCCGAATGCAGTAAGAGAGGGAGCAAGCAACATCATTCCGGCAATAGCTTTTTTAGCTGTAGCAGACAGTTCACAGTTTTCAAGCATCTGGTTCTTTCCGTCTTTCATAATACGCATGTGTACATGCATACCCGAACCAGCTTTTCCTACTGTAATTTTAGGAGCAAAAGTAACATTCAATCCATACTGATAAGCCAGATTCCGGATAATCCACTTAGCCAAAACCAACTGGTCCGCCGCATCTGCAGCATTAACCGGAAGAAACTCTATTTCATTCTGCTCATAAACTTTTCCATCCAGCGTAAAATTACCTACCTCAGAATGCCCGTATTTTATTTGTCCGCCAGCCTGGGCTATATACCGCATACATTCTGTACGGAATTCATTAAATTTCGCATAAGGTCCCGATTCATGATATCCCCGTTGGTCTGTTGCCCCATACAAATCTTCAGCCGGTGCTATTACATAATATTCCAATTCACCCATTGCTTCAAATTCCATACCGGTTACATCAGTAAAAGCACGGCAGGCTTTCTGTAGTGTATATTCGGGAGAACTTTCCAATGGATAGCCATCCTTATTAAAATAAGAACATAACATAGTTAAGGTGGGTTCTTCTGCAAAAGGATCCAGAAAAGCAGTCCGGTAACGGGGTATCACATACAAATCACTGCTTCCGGCTTCTATAAAAGTAAATAAACTTGAACCATCTACCCGCTCTCCACAGGTTAGCAATGCTTCCAGATAAGCCAGATCATTAATAACAAAGTTTAAAGTCTTTAATCTCCCATCACCTGCGGGATACATAAAATTCACCATACGTATCTCTTCCTCACGAATAAAAGAGATAACATCTGCTTTTGTAAACTCCGAAGGTGGTTTGTGTAAATGCTTAACCAACAGGTTTGCATTCATTTCTAATTGGTTTTTCATGATTTTGTTGATTGTAATTGTTTGTGTGAATTCCACAAATATAACTATTTAGATGTAATTAACAGGAGGAGATCTAAATTCTTTAATGTCGAGCCAGCGGTTGTAAGGAGGTAGGAATAACTATCAAACAAAAAAAGGCTCACTCTC
>JAJQAZ010000055.1 GCA_021203545.1 Tannerellaceae bacterium
CTCCAGAAGGATCGAAAATCTTAAAAAATCAAAGATATCTAAGTTAAAAAGAAAAACATAAAATTAAACTGCAAGACTAACCTTTATAAAAAATAAGCTATATGAAAAAAATAGGATTTATTTTAATTAGCTGCCTATTTACTATGGCATCTTGTATAAACGAAGTGGATATAGATTCTATTATACAAAGGGTAGAGAATAATGATATTTCACCTTTAAATGGAATATATGTAGGTGCAATGGGAGTGGGAGATCTAACTACTGAATATTATCTGGTAGGAAAAGCCAATCCAGCTGGAGCTTCTTATGGAGTAACTGTTAATAGGAAAGATTGGAATAAGATGGAAATACATAGACATATGTTGGATCCCGATATGGAGGACTATTTGGGTGAAGAAACTATACAAAAAGCTGTATTAGCATATTTAAAATTAAGAGTTTATCGTATAATAGTTTTTGAAGACGGAGAAATTTATATTCCACTAAATGTAAATCGTTCTATTGAATTAATGAGAAAGTCATCGGAACCATCAGAAGAAAGGAACTATAACGACTTTGAACATTATAAAGATAATTGGTATATAAAAAGGAAATAATAAATCATGAATAATATACCTTAATAGTATCAAAACCCGTGCAAAGGAATCAATACAGTAGGAATTAACAACAATAAACCCACCAGGATAAAGAATAGTAAGATTTTAAAGAAGAATTTCACCCATAATTCATAAGGGATGCGGGCCAGTCCCAGGGCGCCCATTAAAACACCGGAAGTGGGAGTAATCATATTGGTAAAACCGTCGCCAAACTGGAAGGCCAAAACGGTTGCCTGGCGTGATATACCGATTACATCCGAAAAAGGTGCCATAATCGGCATAGTCAAAGCAGCTTTGGCCGAACCGGAAGGTATGATTATATTGATAACTGTCTGGATAAAATACATACTACTTATAGATACTACCTTGCCGGCACTACCCATCAGGGATGCAAGCCCATGCAGAATAGGGTCTATAATATGTCCGGCCTGCAAGATTTGGATAATTCCTCCGGCCAGTCCCACTACCAAAGCCGCCGGTAACATATCTTTTGCACCAACCATAAACTGCGCAATAATTCCATCCGCATTTTCGTTGTTAGCAAATCCGGCAAAGATTCCCATAGCCAGAAAAATAGCCGATATTTCGGTCAGATACCAACCATACCCCTGACCCCTATTACAAGAAAAACAATTGTATAGGCCAGCAGATTCAGAATAAAAAACTGGTTGGATTTACGAAGTCCGAGATAACCGGTCAAAGCATATAATCCGGTAAAAACAGGAACAGCCGGAAAGTTAACTGCACTCTCTCCTATCGCAAATGAAGTAACCGGATGAAAAACAGAAAAACCAATAAGTGCAAATAATAATATCGTATATACAACAAATGCCGAACGGGTGGTAGGCAATACCCAATCCCTACTAACATCCTCTTTTCTCTTGTCACGCCAATATTGATCAGCGTTATACATAGGGGAATATTGGGGATTCTTTTTAATTTTAGCCGCATAACGTAACACCACAACAATAAGCAATCCGGTCAGGATAAACCAACAAAACAGACGATAACCAAAACCGGAAAACAACGGCAGATCCGATAATCCCTGTGCAATCCCGATAGTAAACGGATTCAGAACAGCTCCGGAAAAACCCACATGTGCCGCAACATACACCATCAAAAGCCCGGTGATAGAATCGTACCCCATCGAAATAGCAAGCGGAACAATAATAACTACAAACGCCAGGGTCTCCTCGCTCATACCGAAAACAGCTCCGAACAGACTAAAAACTAGTATAACAACGGCTATGATCACATTATTCACGCCTATTTTCCGGAACACGCCATACCTTTCCATTCGTTGCGAACTGTTCAGGAAAGAGAGAATTCCCGTATCAATAGCCCGGCTGCTGTTCATAATCTGGAAAGCCCCACCGATAATCAATAAAAAAGCAATAATACCGGCCTGCATTTCAAACCCTTCCATGAGTGCGCCAAATACCTGCCAGCCTTGAGGAGACGATTCCACCGCATGGAAAGAGTTATCTATAATAACAGTCCGTTCGGTACCATTTACCAAACGGGTTTCCCGGTCATATTCTCCTGCCGGAATAATCCATGATAGAACTGCACATATCAGAATAACTACTGATATTATAGTATAGGTATGAGGTATCTTTTTTACTCTTATCACTTGCCTTCATCTATGATCATACCGCTTCCGTAACATAGGTGGTGTTCTTTATCGTAAATAACACCATATTGTCCGGGGGCAATTCCCTGGATTTTTTCTTCCGATTCAATCCGGTATACATCACCTATCCGGCGTAAAATACCCGGCGTAAATTCCGGGGTATGACGTATTTTAAATGTAATCTCTTTTTCGTCTTCAAACTCTCCCCACGGATCTTCTGTGATAAAGTTGAATCCCTGCAGGTTAATCACTTTCCCGTACTGTGTTTCCGGGTCGTATCCGTTAGATACATAAATAATATTCCGGCGAATATCTTTTTGTATAACAAACCACGGGCCTCCGCTTAATCCCAGGCCTTTACGCTGTCCGATAGTATGAAACCAGTATCCGTTGTGTTTACCAACTACCTTACCGGTCTCTAATTCCACGATTTTACCGGTTCTTTTTCCCAGATACCGTTCGATGAAATCGTTGTAATTTATTTTACCCAGAAAACAGATTCCCTGGCTGTCCTTGCGTTTAGCACTCGGTAATTTCTGTTCCTCCGCAATAGCCCGTACCTCACTTTTCAACAGGTCGCCGATAGGAAACATCAACTTCTTTATTTGCAGATTGGTAATCTGTGCCAGAAAATCAGTTTGGTCTTTCCATGTATCTTTTGCAGTAGATAGCCAGGTCATTCCATCTATCTCAGTTGTTGTAGCATAATGCCCGGTTGCTATTTTATCAAAATCTTTTCCCCAGTTATCTTCAAAACAACCAAATTTGATATATTTATTACACATCATATCCGGGTTTGGTGTAAGCCCCCTTTTTACCGAATCAATCGTATAGCTTACTACCTTATCCCAATATTCATCATGCAGGGAAACAATCTCAAAACGGCATCCGTATTTACGGGCAATATAAGAAGTGATCTCAATATCCTCCTCTGCCGGGCAATCAATATATCCGTCTTTATCTTCCATTCCGATACGGATATAGAAAATAGTTGGGTCATAGCCGGCTTCTTTTAACCGGTGAACCACTACGGAACTATCTACTCCTCCTGATACCAATGCTGCGATTTCCATTTTATCCTCCTTACTACTTTACTGCAAAGGTAAGGGTAAATTGACAATTTTTCACCGGCCAGTAAGTTTTTTAGGCATCGGCCAGTAAGTTTTTGGGGGATTACCCAGTAAGTTTTTTAAGAATGGCCAGTATATAAAGAAAATGAAACTTATGGGTGGTTGTAACAAAACTTACTGCCGGTACAGCCAAAACTTAGTAGGAAAATTGTGCAGGGATATTATGGATTCTTTTCTAACTTTGTGAGTTGGAATTTATTCCGAACTACTATAGGAGAAAATTGTTATCAGATATGAAGAAATTAATGTTATCACTTATGACTGTATCTATTTTATCCGCTTCTACCTGTGCGGATTCAACAGGCGATCAGCAATCGCAGGAGGATTTCAACTATGTTGCCGACCAGTTTGCGGATATTCAGATCCTCCGTTACCAGGTTCCCGGTTTTGAATATCTCTCTTTGCAACAAAAACGGTTGCTTTATCATCTTTCCGAAGCCGGATTAATGGGACGTGATATTCTATTCGACCAGAACGGACGCTACAATCTGGCCATACGCCGTACCCTCGAAGCTATTTACCTGAACTATACAGGTGATAAAAACAGCCCTGATTATAAAGCATTCGAGACCTACCTGAAAAGGGTTTGGTTCTCAAACGGTATACATCACCACTACGGTGAAGATAAATTTATCCCGGGTTTCTCCGAAGAGTTCTTCACCACGGCTGTCCGGAGCCTGGATACCGGGCTACTTCCGGTAAAAGAAGGTAGTTCGGCTGACCAGTTACTGGACGAACTGATTCCGGTAATTTTTGACCCGGCTGTAATGCCTAAACGAACAGTTCAAAGCGGTGACCAGGATATGATTGTTGCTTCTGCCAATAATTACTACGGTGAAGGGGTGACCCAGGAAGAAGTTGAGAATTTCTACAATGCCATGAAAGACCCGGCTGATACGACACCCGTATCTTACGGACTAAACAGCCGGCTGGTGAAAGAGAATGGCCAACTGACAGAAAAAGTATGGAAAGTGGGTGGACTCTACTCGGATGCCATCGAACAAATCGTTGCCGAATTACAAAAAGCGGCAGGATATGCAGAGAACGACCTGCAGAAACAGGTGATTGAAACATTAATCGACTATTACCGCACCGGCAACCTGAAAACATTCGACGACTATTCGGTTTTATGGGTACAGGATACGGCATCGGAAGTAGATTTTGTAAATGGTTTTATTGAAACCTATGGCGATCCGTTAGGACTGAAAGCCAGTTGGGAATCGACTGTAAACTTTATTAATAAAGAGGCTACCAAGCGTACAAAGATTATCAGCGATAACGCGCAATGGTTTGAAGACCATTCCCCGGTTGACGACCGGTTTAAGAAAAAAGAGGTAAAAGGGGTTACTGCCAAATTGATTACCGTTACTTCTATCGGTGGCGACTGTTACCCGGCAACCCCGATCGGAATTAACCTGCCAAACGCAGACTGGATTAGAAGAGATCATGGTTCGAAATCTGTTACGATCGAAAACATTACCGAGGCATACGACAAAGCCTCCCAGGGCAGCGGATTCAATGAAGAATTTGTATGGAGTGACAAAGAACGGAACATGATCCGCGAATATGGTTTTGTGACCGACAATCTGCATACGGATTTACATGAATGCCTCGGACACGGTTCCGGACAGTTGTTGCCCGGTACTGACCCTGATGCTTTAAAAGCTTACAGTTCCACACTGGAAGAGGCAAGGGCCGACCTGTTCGGACTGTATTATATGGCTGACCCTAAACTGACGGAATTAAACCTGGTTCCATCGCCCGACGCCTACCAGGCGGAATACTACAAATTTATGATGAACGGACTGATGACTCAGTTGGTACGGATAGAATATGGCAACGATGTGGAAGAAGCACACATGCGTAACCGCCAGTTGATCGCCCGCTGGGCATACGAGCACGGCAAAGACGATAATGTGGTGGATTTCAGACAGCGCGACGGTAAAACATTTGTTGTTATCAACGATTACGAAAAACTACGCAGTTTGTTCGGCACATTACTGGCAGAGGTACAACGGATCAAAAGCGAAGGCGATCTGGCCGCCGGTAAAGAGCTGGTTGAAAAATACGCGGTTAAAGTAGATCCTGTATTACACCGGGAAGTGTTAGACCGCTATGCAAAACTAAACCTCTCTCCCTACCGTGGATTCGTCAATCCGGTTATGAAAGAGGTAAAAAACAAAAAAGGAGAAGTAACCGATATTATATTCGACTATACGGAAGGATATACAGAACAGATGTTGCGTTACAGCCGCGATTACTCGTTCCTTCCTTCTTACAATTGATATGACACAGGAGATCATTAAAGACATCCGTATACAACTACGCCGTTTTATGAACGGCGTAGTTTCTGATAGTCTGCGCCGTAGCGGAGTAAACTATAAACTTATTTTTGGCGTATCCCTCCCCCGGATTAAACAGATAGCTTCCGGGTATACACCGGATAAACAACTGGCGGAACAACTGTGGGAACAGGATGTGCGGGAACTGAAAATCCTCGCCACGATGCTTTATCCCCCCGAAGAGTTTACACAGGAAACAGCAGAGCAATGGATAAAAAATATTCATCACCTGGAGTTAGTGGAACAACTCACTCTTAACCTGTTACGCCATACACCCTATGCCGTGTCCTTAGCATCCGGTTGGTTAAACAGTGAAGAGGAGTATACCGCAGTTGCCGGTTTTCTATTGATGAGCAGGCTGTTTGCACAGGGTACACCCCTTCCGGAAGAGACCGTACAGCTATTTCTGGACCAGGCTGAAATAGCCTGTTCAGACGGAGTTTCCAGAAAACAACGTATAGCTGTAGGAGCTCTGAAACGGTATGGCAGCCAGGGTACTGCACAGGCTAAACAGGTGTTAGAGAAATTTGCCCGGTATCCAGACAGTGGAGTACCGGAACAGGAAGAAATCTATAATGATTTAAAATTTGAATTTGAATATTCCCTGTAAGGTTTTTTGTTTGAAATAAATACGTTAAATTTGCGAGTCGTGGGAGTTAGGCTCATATGGACATCAAACAATATAAGGAACTGGAAGCTTCCTTTATAGAGTATCTGACACAAAAGAAGCTTCGAAAGACGGAGGAAAGATTCACTATTCTGAAACAGATATGTGTTTTCCCGGGTCATTTTGATATCCTTATATTGCATGAAGAACTTGCTAAAAACAATTACCATGTGAGCAAAGCAACCCTGTATAATACCCTGGATGTGTTATTGGATGCCGGACTTTTGGTACGCCATCAGATAAATTCCCAATCTTTTCAATATGAACTACGGCACCAGGCTGATAACCATATTCACCTGGTATGCAACAAGTGCGGCTCAATCAGGGAAATAAAAAACCAGGCACTCAAAGCGGATATTGCCCAGGTAAAGACCAACCGGTTTATGAAAGAATACTTTTCACTGTATATTTATGGTATTTGTAGTAAATGCCGGTACAATAAGAAAAAAGGAAATAGAAAATAAATATTAATAAGCCTATTTATAATAGAAAAATGAAAGTAGATGTATTATTAGGATTACAATGGGGTGACGAAGGAAAAGGTAAGATCGTAGACGTTTTGACTCCTAAATATGACGTTATTACCCGTTTTCAGGGAGGGCCAAACGCTGGTCATACATTGGAATTCAATGGCGAGAAATACATTCTCCGCTCCGTTCCGTCCGGTATATTTCAGGGAGGCAAAGTAAACATCATCGGGAATGGTGTTGTGCTTGATCCCTTATTGTTTAAACAGGAAGCCGAAGCACTTGCCAAAAGCGGACACGATTTGACACAGCGTCTTTATATATCTAAAAAAGCCCACCTGATCCTGCCTACCCACCGCATACTGGATGCAGCCTACGAAGCAGCGAAGGGAACAGGAAAAATCGGTACCACAGGAAAGGGAATCGGCCCTACTTACACGGATAAAATCAGCCGTAACGGAATCCGTGTAGGCGACCTGTTACACAATTTTGAAGCTAAATACAGTGCGGCAAAAGCCCGTCACGAAGCCATCCTGAAATCGTTAAACTATACATACGACATTACAGAGCTGGAAGCTGAATGGTTGGAAGCACTGGAATACCTGAAACAGTTCAACCTTATTGATAGCGAACATGTTATTAATGAGTATCTGAACGAGGGTAAATCAGTATTGGCAGAAGGAGCACAGGGTACATTACTGGATATCGACTTTGGTTCGTATCCGTTTGTTACCTCTTCAAACACAGTTTGTGCCGGATGTTGTACAGGTTTAGGTGTTTCGCCACGTACGATTGGAGATGTGTTTGGTATTTTCAAAGCCTACTGTACCCGGGTGGGTAGCGGACCGTTCCCAACTGAACTGTTTGATGAGACAGGCGAGAAACTGTGTGACCTGGGTCATGAATTCGGTTCCGTAACAGGCCGCCGCCGCCGTTGTGGCTGGATTGATCTGGTAGCACTTCGCTATGCGGTTATGATCAATGGAGTTACACAACTTATCATGATGAAAAGCGATGTGCTGGACGGCTTCGATACAATCAAAGCATGTGTAGCATACAGGATAAACGGCGAAGAAGTAACCCGTTTCCCTTATGAAATAGATGATACAATTGAGCCGGTATATGTAGAACTGCCGGGTTGGAAAACAGATATGATAAAAATGCAGGATGAAGATGAATTCCCTGAAGAATTCAATGCATACCTGTCATTCCTTGAAGAAGAACTTGGAGTTCCCATCAAGGTTGTATCTGTAGGACCGGACCGTGCGCAAACAATCGTAAGATATACGGAAGAGGCATAAACAGAGGAATATATACCTTATATAAACTGGCAGAAGAAAAGACCCCTCACCGGACATTTCTTCTGCTTTTTTAGTATGGCAGGCTTTTTGTTTTATATTAAATGAATTCTAAATAAAGATAGTATGATGATTTGGATTATATTTATTGGTATAGCTGTGTTAAGCTGGTTAGTATCGTACCGGTTAAACAGTAAATTTGAGAAATACTCCAAAATACCCATGTCAAACGGTATGACAGGAAAAGACGTAGCCGAAAAAATGTTGCGTGATAATGGAATTACAGATGTAAAAGTAATATCTACCAGAGGACATCTGACAGATAATTATAACCCGACAAATAAAACGGTAAACCTTAGCGAATCTGTATATGCAAGTAACAGTATTGCAGCTGCCGCGGTAGCCGCCCATGAATGCGGACACGCCATTCAGCACGCCACTGCTTATGCTCCGCTTAAAATGCGTTCTGCACTGGTACCGGTGGTAAGTTTCTCATCAAGTATTATGACATGGATTCTGCTGGCCGGAATTATAACAATCAATGTTTTCCCGGGATTACTATTATTTGGTATTATTCTTTTTGCTACCACTACCCTGTTTAGTTTTATTACTTTGCCGGTAGAGATCAATGCAAGCAAACGAGCCCTGGTATGGCTCAATAGGTCCGGCATTACGAATGCTTATACACATGATAAAGCAGAAGATGCACTGAAGTCCGCAGCTTATACCTATGTAGTAGCAGCCTTAGGCTCATTAGCTACTCTGATGTATTATGTAATGATATTTTTAGGTGGCCGGAACAGAAACTAATAGTCCGGATTTTATAAAAAGCAATAAACAAAATATGTTGTACAACATCAGATAAGTTAAATAAATTTAAACGACCGCATTTTTGAGCAATATTTGTGTTGTACAACATAAAAATAAGATATATTTGCATTGTGTTTTTCATGGTATTAGATTTTAAGGTTAGCAATGAAGATTGATTGTTCGTGAGAACAGCCTTTTCTTTTTTATAGACATTCCGTTTTACCTTTTCTATTCTTACAAAAAAAGTGTCGTTAATTATCCTTTTTTTATTCTCCATTATTTGTTCAGGTCTAAAAAAATCAGGAATATTGTACTCTGAAATCAGGTGTGTACTCAACTTATTAACTTTACCCGGCATACTACTGCTGCTTGACACAATCCATCATGAAACAAAATAATTCATATGAGGTATTTCTGGAAACTTTACAAAAAAGATTTCCGGATAAAAAAACACTTGCTTTGCGCCTCGTTGATATCTTACATATTGAAAAAGAAGCTGTTTATCGCAGACTCAGGGGAACAGTACCCTTCTCTTTTACCGATATTGCAGCGATTGCTTTACACTTTGATATTTCATTAGACGATATACTGATACAAGGTGCAGATACGATAAAAACACGGCCTTTACGTTTAATGGCAATAAATTATTGCGAACCCACAGAGGAAGATTATCTCATGCTGGAAGGTTTTGCGCAGGACCTTAAAAGCCTGTCTTTTCATCCCGAATCCGAATTTATTACTATTACCAATACAATCCCGCAAATCTTTTATATCCGGTACGAACACATTTACCGGTTTTATCTTTTCAAATGGCATTACGAAGAAGGCAGTAATTATACGAAAATACCTTTCTGTGAAATACATCCTTCCGAACGGCTGAAAACTATTAATAAAGAGTACCTGAAACATTGTGTGCAGGCGAACGAAACCATCATCATCTGGGATAAATATACATTGCAAATGATAGAAGAAGATATTCGTTATTTTTATGATATCCGGTTAATCACAAAAGAGGAGGTAGAGTTAATCCGGCTGGATCTGTTGAAACTTATTGATGAACTGGAGAAAATAACCATTAATGGTAAATTTGAAAATGGTAACAAAGTTCAATTGTATGTTTCCCATATCAGTATAAAAGGAAGTTATAACTGCCTATCTTTTAACCGGAACTATAAATTATCCATGATCAAGTGGTTTACTATCAACGATACGATAGCAACCGATTCCTATACGTACCAAATGATGAAGAATAGAATGAGCTCCCTGCAGCGTAGTTCTACCCTGATTTCGGAAAGTGGTGAAATACAACGAATAAAATTTTTGGATGAACAACGTACGATCGTTGCACAACTGGAAAACTTATAGGTTTTTCAACAGATAAAAACAGGAAGAGGTATAAAAATTCCTGATCCATGGAATACTACCGGGCAAAGCCGGCAATTTGCGGGGTTTGATACCAAACTTAACCTCGTAATGAGGATTAATGAAATATAGCTCCTGCACTACAATTTTATAATGACAACGTAAAGCCAGTTCCCGGAACTGTTCAATAGTAATTCCACAGGACTTTATATCCAATAGCTCCGCTATAATATCTTTCTGTTCCTGAAAGGTTTCCAGAAGCTTTTTATAAACAAAACGGGGCAACAGGTGCATATAAGGAAAATGAGACAGCAATTTATTCCGGCATATCTGCTGGTGGCCGCCAAACGGCATATGCCAGGCAGGAAAAGCGATATACAACAAACCGGCTGGCTCCAGAAAACGTCTGATATGATTCAGAAATCCCTTCTTATCAGAAATATGCTCTATCACATCATGCACCATAACAATATCAAACCGTCCTAAATCCCGCAGGTTAAAGATATCCGAGCAGATCAAATCCGGAGTAAAACCCTTTTCCTTAAAAAATTGCCTTGCCTGATGAATGCGGATAGGAACAATATCCACCCCGGTAACCCGGCATCCCTTCTGCAGGAAAGGCAACAGGTTACAACCATCTCCACAGCCTATTTCCAAAACACGAATTCCCTCTATAGCACCATAATATTGTTCCAGAAAAGGGATAAAATACTTTTGGGAAGTCTCCGCCAGCTCTTCAAAATATTGTTGTCTGTTGGTATGTCTTTGTTGCATAAAATTAATATGTTACACAAAGTTAGGTAAAAAGTTGTTTACACAATAGGAATTTGTTGGTTATGAATTGTTTTTATAATTACTTTTGTATATACTAAAATTAATGTTGGAATTGTGAAAAGAATAAAATTACGGGTACAGGGATTAACAAATAGTCAGATACAGTCCGGTGCATACGCACTCATTCTGGCTGAGGAAGACGGATTACGCAGAATCCCTATTATTGTAGGAACAGCCGAAGCACAATCAATAGCAATCGCTCTGGAGCAGATTATCCCTCCACGACCGCTAACACACGATCTTTTTACTGTATTTTCCCAGGCTTTCAATATCGAGCTATTGAAAGTTTTTATCTATAAATTCGAAGACGGGGTATATTACTCCGAATTACTTTTCCATAATGGCGACCGTGAAGTACGCTTAGATTCACGTACATCCGATGCTATTGCTATTGCCCTGCGTACCGGATGTGCCATCTATACAACAGAAGAGATCTTACAGGAATGTGGTGTTGTACTGGAAGATTCCATCTTCAACGAAGACAAAGAAGAGGAAGAAATGGATGATTTTCTGGAAGAACCGGAACCGGAAGAACTGGAACCGGAAGACATGGAAAATGAAGAACAGTTAACTAAATGGCTGCAATTATTGCCCGGAGACGAACTGCAGGAACGCCTGCAGGAGGCGATCAGTGAAGAAAATTACGAATATGCAAAAATATACAGAGACGAAATACAAAAAAGAGAAACTGAAAGAAAAGAAGAATAAACATTATGATACTAACCTCTGGCTTTAGCTTTGAATCACTCCTACGGGGGATAACAGGAATTGTTGCAATCCTGTTTGTATGTTACCTGATGAGTTTCAACTGTAAACGGATCGACTGGAAACTGGTAGGAGGCGGACTCCTTATCCAGTTTGTTCTTGCGATAGCAATCCTTTACATACCCTTTGTCGGCAACCTGTTTGAATGGATTGGTAAAACGTTTATAAAACTGATGGATTCTACACATGCCGGATTGAGTTTCCTGTTAGGGCCTTATGCCAACCGTGCAAATGGATTCAGTTTCCTGTTACATTCACTTCCCATTATTATTTTCTTCTCGGCACTGGTTTCCCTGTTCTATCACTGGGGGGTTATCCAACGCATCGTACAAGGTATCTCCTGGGTCTTACGAAAAGTACTTAATATATCCGGTTCGGAAGGTTTAGCCGCCGCCGGAAACATTTTCATGGGCATGCTTGAAGCACCCGTACTGATAAAAAACTACATTCCGGCCATGAACCGTTCGGAAATATTTCTGGTTATGGTTGCCGGTTTGGGTAGTATCTCCGGGGCCGTAATGGGTTCATACATTGGTATGCTGGGTGGTAGCGATCCCGCCACACAGGTACTATTTGCAAAACATTTACTCTCGGCCTCCATCATGGCTGCGCCCGGAGCCATTGTAATTGCAAAAATGTTGTATCCCCAGACCGAACCGGTAAACGACCGGATCATTGAGATTGAAAAGGTCAGTAAACATGCTAATGCACTGGATGCCATTGCAGCCGGAACAACTACGGGAGTAAAACTAATGGTTAACGTTGCCGCCATGCTTCTGGTATTTATTGCCCTTGTAGCCCTGGTAAACTTTATTCTGGAAGATTTCATCGGCTACCACACCGGCCTGAATAGTTGGATAACTAAAATGACAGATGGCAAGTCTACCGGCCTGACCTTCCAGTTTATAACAGGAATCATCCTGGCCCCCTTCATGTGGCTTTTGGGTGTTCCTCTGGACGATATAACAACAGTAGGTTCGCTGGTAGGGCAGAAAACCATTTTGAACGAGTTTGTGGCTTACTTCCAGATGAATCAATGGAAAAATGCCGGAATGTTTATTTACGAGAAATCCCTGATCATGTCTACCTACCTGTTATGCGGCTTCGCTAATATCTCTTCTATCGGTATGCTGATCGGTGGAATGGGTATACTTGCACCGGATAAAAAAGAATGGATTACCCGGTATGGCTTTCCGGCCATGATCGGTGGCGCATTGGTTTCCTTCCTTTCTGCCACGATTGTAGGAATGATTACCGGATAAAAAACGTTACTATGCAAATATTTTATACACCTAATATCGACTCCAATCCGGAACTTCCGGAAGAAGAAGCCAAACATGCCATACGGGTACTCCGTTTAACGGAAGGGGAACAAATTCTGCTTGCCGACGGGAAAGCAAACTTCTATGAAGCAACCATCACGCAGGCCCACCCGAAACATTGCATGGTTGAAATACTGGCCAAACAGGAACAATCCCGTTTATGGCAGCCTCATATCCATCTGGCCATTGCCCCTACTAAAAATATGGACCGGATGGAGTGGTTGATAGAGAAAGCCGCGGAAATAGGTATTGACGAAATATCCTTTCTGCAATGCCGGTATTCGGAAAGGAAAGAATTAAAACTTCCCAGGCTCGAAAAGATTGCAGTCAGTGCCATGAAGCAATCAAAGAAAGCTACTCTCCCGGTTTTAAATCCACTGATCTCTTTTAAAGAGTTTATAAAAAAAGAACTCCGGGGAAAAAGGTTAATCGCCCATTGTGAAGAGAGAGAAAAAACACTCTTAAAATATGCCTTTGAGCCCAAAGAGGATGTATTAATACTGATCGGCCCGGAAGGAGATTTTAGTCCGGAAGAAATAAATACCGCATTTACCAACGGATACCATCCCATATCCCTCGGCGAAAGCCGCCTGCGAACTGAAACCGCCGCCCTGGCCGCTCTACAGACCATCCACGTCTGCAACATGTAAGTCTACTATTTTCTTTACCCACTACAGTAACCTGCTGGCAACCTGCTGGCGCAGATTTAAATCTGTGCCTAAATTAACAGACACTAAGTTTCGGTTTAATCGGTATTTATTTGTTTTTCGGATCACAGATTCTAATACTCGTTGGTATGTGATTAACGCCAGGTAGATTTAACCAAAACATTTAAAATAAAAACTGTGTTAAAATAAAAAGAACAATTATATGGAAGAGATCAGGCAATTGCTGGATGGCGACCGTGCACATCTGATATACAGTACCATAACATTTCTACTATCAATATCAATAGTAATTATCCTGTACAGATACATCATTAAAAAACTATCCATACGGGTGGGACATTCCAAATCGCAGGTAGACGATTTTGTGGTACAGGTATTACGGATGCCTTTCCTTTGCCTGTTGTTATGGATAGCTGTCCGCACATTCAGTCAAAGCATTTTCTACGATTCCCGTTTTATCGGTACGCTTAACCACGGATTACGCATCCTATTGATTATCACCATCGGATGGATACTCGTTCAGTTGAACAATATTCTTTTTTACTACCTGGAAAAGAAAGTGGAAGAAGAAACGGTGAATAAGTATGCAGTGCGTAGCAGTATCACCAAATTCTCAATTTTCCAGAAAATGATATACGGATTAATCGTACTGGTAATAGTTAGTATCTGCCTGATGACATTCGATAAAATACGCACCATCGGGCTTAGCATGCTAACCTCAGCAGGTATCGCAGGCATTATTCTGGGGTTTGCGGCACAGAAAAGTCTGGGGATGATACTGGCAGGTATACAGATAGCCATCACACAACCGATCAAACTAAATGATTTGGTGGTGATTGACGGAGACAGTGGGCGCATCGAAGAGATTAAACTAACGTATGTAGTGGTAAACCTCTGGGATAAAAGGCGATTGATTATGCCTATCAACTATTTTCTGGAGCAAAAGTTCGAAAACTGGACACGTCACAGTTCTGATATTATAGGAGCGGTTTTTATCTATGTAGACTATCGTATCCCGATTAATGACCTGAAAAAGCATGTGACGGAATTTGTAGGGAAAGATCCCAACTGGGATCATAATACCTGCCTCCTAACCGTAAATAATTTAAAAGAAACATGCATTGAACTGCGGGTTCTTGTCAGCAGCGAAGACGCATCCAAAAACAACGATCTGCAAACAGCTATCCGGGAAGAAATGCTCCGGTACATCCAAATCAATTATCCTGATTACCTGACACAAACACGTATCAATATCCTTAGCCAGCAACCGGCACCTTCTGCCGGGTAGTTACTTTAAAAATCAGGTATTTAATATAATCGTTGATTCCAAGGCACATAAAAGCTATATATCCAAACACAAACAGGCTTTGCCACCAGGGGATAGGCTTGAGTTCCACGAGTCCTGTTTGTGATATGATAAACCCAATCACAAAATTTCCAACCAGCATGATTGTATCTAATCCTCCCGGTTTTGAACTCCAGAAATGTTTTTTTCACGCACAGAAAAGACTACCATGAGCGAGAAAAACAGCAGGGTTATATAGCTAAAGGTATATAATTGTCCGGAGTTTTCCGCCAGATCAAAGTAATGCCATCCGATAGTAAGCAGCCCCAATGCCTGAAGAGACATCAATATCCCTTCAACGGCTCCTATCAGTGCCAGTTTAGGGATATTCCATTCGTTGGGTTTGGCAGAAATATGCACTTTATTATTGGAAGTGGAAATAAACACAAAATCCGTGAGGGCCATTAGTAACAATAAAACAGTGGTAGAAACCACATATTTACTGAACAGGATAAGAGACAATACAATGAAACAGACTTTCAGGAGACTGCGCGAAAGTTTGTTCAACATCCAGATATTGAAACGCTCAAATGTTACCCGGCCCAGTTTTACAGGACCCAGTATACCCTGTAAACCATCCCGGGTAAGGATAATACTGGCCGAACTTTTAGCTACATCAGCCGCGTTGTGTACCGCGATCCCAACTTCCGCCTGTTTTAATGCCGGAGCATCGTTTACCCCATCACCGGTCATTCCTACAATATGGCCTTTTGTCTGAAAAGCTTTTACGATTTTATATTTATCTTCAGGATATACTTCTGCTATTCCGTCGCACTGTTCTAACTGATCAACCAGGGTATCATCTTGTTTTAGCTCGGAAGCCTTGATCAGCCGCGAGCCAATGCCTGTCTTTTCCGCTATTTCCGTTGCGATAGGTAAGGCGTCGCCCGTAAGTAACATAACTGAAATATCCATATCTTTTAATTCTCCTATCAGCTTCCCGGCATCTTCCCGGGGCGGATCTAATAACATATCTACCCCTACCAGGCGGGCCGGTTTTCCCGCTTCCCCTTTAGCCACAGCGAGAGTACGATACCCTTTCGCCGCTGCATCAGTTACCTTTTTTTGCCAATCCGGAAGTTCTGTGGCGGTTATACCGGTCAATTTGGTAATTACTTCAAAGGAGCCTTTATAAACGGTATATTCTTCCGGACCGGACCGGATCACCGCTTCGGTGTGTCTGTTTTGCGGGGTAAAAGGTGTAAACGACTGTTGTGTAAATGAACCGGTATCTATTTTTTGCTTTTTACCCTCCCGGATAAAAGCCATATCAATCGCATCTTTATCCGCTTCGTGCGAAGTCTGTACACCATATAGTAACACATCCCGGTCTGTAAATCCGTCTGCCGGGAGTAATCCTGCAACCGACAAGCTATTCATCGTCAAAGTTCCCGTTTTGTCGAGACATAAAATATCCATACTGGCGGCATCGTTGGGTGCATTCAGGCGGGTTACCAGTACACCTTCTTTTAATAATTGCCGGGCTCCGATGGCATTGTTTACAGAAAACATGACTGTAAGCCCTACAGGCAGGGCATTCGTAAACAAAATAACCATTAACGGAACTACAGACAACAGGGATATTCCTTTCATCAGTGAAATGATAACTGCCAATAATAACATTCCTTCAATCACAACAGATAGCCACTTTATTACTTTAGCGATTATTTCATCCACATGCGATTTGGGAGAGGCTGTTTTAAGCAGGGTGATTGTTTTACCATAATAGGTATGTATTCCTGTGGATATTACCTGTGCAGTTGTTTCGCCCTGTGTAATTACAGAACCCGAATAGAGATCGTCTCCTTTATTCTTTTCTATATCACCGCTTTCTCCTGTCAGCGAAGATTGATCGATTGTAATGCTACCCTCTATTAATTGAAGGTCGGCAGATACAAAATCACCTGTCCGCAACCGCATTATATCCCCGGGAACAAGTTCGCGGGCAGGGATAGTTTTCCAACTGCCATCACGCAATACCTGTACGGATATACTTAGTTTGTTCCGAAGCAACTGTTCCGCGTCGGACGCTTTGTAATCCTGTACAAAAGTAATAATGGAATTAACCAATAGGAAACAACTTACTACTGCCGCATCGGAGTAATTATGTGTAATAAGCGAAAGAATAATAATACTTTCCAACATCCAGGCACTAAGGTTCCAGAACTTTTTCAGGAATAATTTCCAGAGTGGTATTTTCTTTTCAATCGTTTCATTATAACCATACTGCTTCAACAAGGCATCTACCTCCTGCTGAGACAATCCCGTTACCGCGCCAACCGTTCCCAAATCCTTAGCCATACATAAAAAACAAACCATATCCCCAAAGGTTGAAAGCAGACAAATTATGTCACACAAACGTAGCACACAGTTCATGGATTTGACATTTTACTGTAAACCGGGCAACCTATTTTTGCAGTGAATTAATTAATGCTTATGTAAAATGGACTTATTTAAAACAAACTTATTAAAAACGATTGGTTTATCTGTAGTGTTAAGTGTAGCATCCCTGGCGATGTTCTCCTGTTCCGATGATAACGATAGTACCGGTAATGGCGATGGTGGAGATGAAACCACCCTGACAAATGTGCCTAAGTATGTTATCTTCCTGATCGGCGACGGAATGTCTACTCCACAAATCAATGTAGCAGAGGCAGCCCTCAATGAACCCGAATTCAAAAAAGCGTACGAAGAACAAACAGGACAACCTATAAATCTACGTAGCGGAACACGGGCTGTAGGACTTGGGAAAATGAATATTCGTGAATTCCCAATTGCAGGAATGGCAAATACACATGCCGAAGACCGTTACATCACCTGTTCGGCTGCAGCGGCAACAGCACTGGCTACCGGTTATAAAACAACCATCAATACAATCGGTATGAATGGAGACCGCACCCGGAATCTGAAAACAATGGCCGAAATGGCAAAAGAAAAAGGAATGAAAGTAGGTATCGTTTCCAGTGTCAGCATTGACCATGCTACACCCGCCTGTTTCTATGCCCATACACCCGACCGTAATAATTTCGAAGAGATCGGTAACCAGTTACTGACTTCCGGTTTCGACTATTTCGGCGGCGGAACAGTACGCTGGAATAAACGTACCACACTTACAAATGCAGCTGAATATAAAGCAGAAGCAGCAACCAAAGGATACAAATTTGTAGACACAAAAGCAGAATTTAATGCCCTGAACAGCGAATCCGGTAAAGTAATCGCTACTCTGAACCTGATTGGAACAGGTGGTTACACCGGCGATTCTTCTGCGATGCCTTATGTGATCGACCTGGATGAGCAGGAAGAGGATAATAAAATATCCCTGGCTGATTTTACAAAAAAAGGATTTGAATTGCTTGATAATGAAAATGGATTTTTCATGATGGTAGAAAGTGGTAAAATAGACTGGGCCTGTCACGCAAACGATGTTGTTACCAGTACATACGATATGATTGCTTTTGATGAAGTGATTGGTGCTGCACTGGATTTCTACAACGAACATCCCGAGGAAACCCTGATCGTTATTACCGGCGACCATGAATGTGGAGGGATGACATTAGGTTTCGCTGCTACCGATTATGAAACAGCGTTTGGTTTATTAAAAGTGCAGAATATTTCTTTTATGGAATTCTCAATGAAAGTAAGCCAGTGGGCACAACAGGCCACACCTCCTACTTTCGAAGAAGCCCTGGCAGAGGTAACCGCAGCATTCGGACTGGTAGATGAATATACCGATGCAGAAAAAGAGCCAAACTACCTGGAACCTACCTACGAATTATCGGATTACGAATGTAATTTACTCCGGAATGCCTTTAAGGTAAGTATGGAAGGACGCGGAAGTGCCAACATCCTGCCTGAAGAGTTGAAGCTATATTATGGCAATTATGACCCGTTTACAGTTACAATCACTCACATCCTGAACAATAAAGCCGGTGTAGAGTGGGCCACCTACGAACATACAGGAACCCCGGTACCGGTGTTTGCTATCGGACAGGGCCAGGATCAGTTCAGCGGTTATTATGACAACACCGACGTGGCAAAGAAAATCATAAGCGTCGCTAAACTGGACGAAAAGTAACAGCTGGTAAAAACCTGAACACACTCTCCGCGAAAGCGACTATGTAAAAGTAATTACCCCAAAAGGGGTAAAATATGAATAACCCCCGGTGAAGCGTAGCGACCGGGGGCTGGCAAAGACTCCTTAACTTTACAACCCCGACAGGGTGTTGAAGTATAGGGTTCAACCCACTACCGGGGTTGAAGTTGGTTAGGGTGTTTTATTCCCCCGGTCGCTACGCTTCACCGGGGGGTATTCACATTCAAGTCCTTCGGACTTACCATTTGTAATTTTTAGTTTTTACACAGCTTCCCAGGCGGGGAACATTTACATTTTTATTTAAACGATTAGTAATGAAAAGATTTTTGAAAGACAATATATTTCTGCTTGCGGTAACTTTGCTGACTATTATTTTCCTGCTGCTTCCAACCGGATTTGAAAATCCGTCTATTACCAACTCGGCGATGTTTGAAAAAGGATATGTAGTAAGTACAGATAATAGCGACCTTCAATCGTTCTCGATTGTAACCACAGGAACCCAGGAAGTAGAAATAGTGATAAAAACCGGTAAGTTCGCAGGGGATACGGTATCAGCCAAAAACGTATTATTAGGACAAAAAAGAGTAGACAAAATATTTCGTCCGGGCGATAAAGTACTAACAGTTATACAACCGGATTTAAGTGGTACCGGCTATACAGGTGTGCGGGCAGCCGAATATTACCGGCAGGATACCATTTGGTTGCTTTTTGGCTGTTTTGCCCTTTTCCTGCTGTTTTTCTCCCGGTTCACCGGATGTAAGATCATCATGTCTTTCGTTTTTACGGCGGTTTGTTTATGGAAAGTATTGATTCCCTTATATCTGAAAGGATACTCACCTATTGGAGTTGCCATGGCTGTTGTTGTAGCCTGTTCGGCTGTTATCTTATTTCTGGTAGGAGGGATGAATAAAAAAGGAGTGGTAGCTTTTACCGGGACAATTGCCGGAATTACTGTAACTGCCATGTTAGCTATTTTATTCGGATGGCTGTTTAAAATACCCGGAACTGTACAGGAGTATGCCGAAGCATTGCTATATACCGGATTCACCCATTTAAAATTATCTGATATTTTTATAGCCGGAATATTTATCTCCTCTGCCGGTGCTGTCATGGATGTTTCGATGGATATTTCCGCTTCAATGAATGAACTAATAACACACACACCCGGACTCACCCGCAAAGAAATGCTCCGTTCCGGATTCAGCATTGCTACCCCCGTGATAGGCAGCATGACAACCACGTTGTTATTTGCCTATTCTGGAAGCTTCATGTTTACTTTTATGGCATTCATGGCAAAAGGAGTGGCGTTACAAAGTATCATTAATTACGGTTTTATTTCTGCCGAAATACTCCATACATTAGTTGGTAGTTTCGGGCTGGTATTGGTTGCCCCTCTCACCGCGATAATTGGTAGTTACATTTATACCACAAAGGCAAAATGACAGAGGCTTATCCATTAAAAGGTGCTGATAATAGCAATCAGTTGTTCGTCTGTCAGGTTATCGCCATAGGTGGCAAAATCCATCCGGAAGGTACAGCCCTCTCTATATCCGGCACAACCGTATGCGGTTTTTCCGCGTAAAACATCTTTGCCACAACGGGGACAAAGGGGTTTAAGATCCATTTTCTTTGCCTCTTTTTTCTCTTTGGGTTCTTTTTTCGCACGGGGTTTCCGGGGGTTCTTTTCTCCTGTCTCTCCTTCTTCTTTCTTTGTTTTGCGGCTTTTTTTAGCCGGTTCTTCTTTGGATGCCTCTTCTATGGTAATACTGCGGTTACTCTGGTCGGACAATACGCGGATCACAATTTCGTGAACCAATTGTTTCAGTTCCTCCATAAAGGTGCGTGCCTCATAGGTACCTTTCTCTATCTGCCTCAGTTTCTTTTCCCATAAACCGGTCAGTTCGGCGCTTTTCAGTAATTCTACCTGAATGGTATTGATCAATTCTGTTCCGGTAGCTGTGGGGAACAGGTTTTTCCTCTCTTTACGGATGTAGTTCCGCTTAAAAAGTGTTTCTATAATAGCAGCCCGGGTAGAAGGGCGGCCAATGCCATTTTCTTTCAAAGCATCCCGCAGTTCATCGTTATCCACCAATTTTCCGGCGGTCTCCATTGCCCGCAGCAAAGTTGCTTCGGTGTAAGGTTTGGGAGGCTGGGTCCATTTCTCGCCCAACACCGGTTCATGCGGTCCGCTTTCACCTTTTACGAAATCAGGCAGTATACCTTCCATATCCTGATTATCCCCCTCCGCTTCTTTATCTTTTTGCTCTGTTCCGAATACCACTCTCCAACCCGGTTTAAGAATCTGCTTGCCGGTTACTTTAAAGTCTACCTTATCTACTTTACCTAACACAGTGGTTGTTGCTATTTCGCAATCCGGGTAAAAAGAGGCTATAAAACGCCTGGTAACCAGATCATATACTTTGCGTTCATTTTCAGACAGGCTCCTTGCCGGCACACCGGTTGGAATAATAGCGTGGTGATCCGTTACTTTCGCATTATCGAACACCTTTTTGCTTTTAGGGAGTTTTTTCCCGGCCAATATTGCGGTAAACTCTTCATATCCGGCCAGTCCTTTCAGTATATTAGGAACTTTGGGATACATATCGTCACTCAGGAAAGTTGTATCCACACGTGGATAGGTAGTCACTTTCTTCTCATACAGGGTCTGTATCAGCTTTAGCGTATCATCTGCCGTAAAGGCAAATTTCTTATTACACTCTACCTGCAAAGAAGTAAGGTCAAACAAACGGGGAGCATACTCTTTCCCTTTCTTTTCCGATACATCTGTTACCGTAAAATCTTCCTGGCGTACAATTTCCAGAAAAGCTTCGCCCTCCTCTTTTTTGCTAAATTTCCCTTTGGTCGAAGAAAAGGTGGTATTCCGGTAAATGGTTTTCAGTTCCCAGTAGGGTTCAGGGGTAAAGTTATCAATCTCTGCCTGCCGATTCACAATCAGGGCCAGGGTAGGAGTTTGCACCCGGCCAATAGACAGCACCTGTTTATTTTGTCCGTATTTGAGGGTATACAAACGTGTTGCGTTCATACCCAGCATCCAGTCACCTATCGCACGGGATAACCCTGCCTGATATAACTTTGCAAACTCGGTCTCTTCTTTCAGGTTATTAAACCCTTCACGGATGGACTCTTCCGTTAACGATGATATCCAGAGACGGTATACCGGGCATTTACAACCGGCCTTTTGCATCACCCACCGCTGTATTAACTCTCCCTCCTGTCCGGCATCCCCGCAGTTTATCACCATTTCAGCGTTTTGTATCAGGCCTTCTATGATCTTAAACTGTTGTTCGTAGCTTTGATTATCAATCAGCTTAATTCCAAAACGGGGAGGTATCATCGGCAGAGAAGCCAGGCTCCAACGCTTCCACTCAACTGCATATTCATGGGGCTCTTTCAGGGTACAGAGGTGTCCAAATGTCCAGGTTACCTGATAACCATTTCCTTCCAGATAACCATTCATCCGGTTTTTTGCTCCTACAATCTCTGCTATCTCACGTGCCACACTGGGCTTTTCGGCAATACATACTTTCATTTCCGGTTATATCCCTTCATATCTATTACAAAGGTAGGGTTTCAATTGAGAACTGGCAATTGAGAATTGACAATTTTTCGCAACAAAACATGAAACAACATGTTAGATTGATTTGTATCTTTACCGGGTAATCTAAATAAATGCCAGAGAACATGAACACTAAACTGCTTTTATTATCTGCCCTGGGTCTTTCAGGCTGGACCGGCCAGGCTTCCCAACCGGTAAATTTTATCCTTATTAATCTGGACGATGTAGGCTATGGCGATTTTTCTTTCAATGGAGCCTATGGTTATACAACCCATCATATCGATAAAATGGCAGCCGAAGGGATGCGGTTTACCCATTTCCTGGCAGCCCAGCCCATTAGCGGAGCCTCGCGTGCCGGGTTATTAACAGGCTGTTATCCCAACCGGATCGGATTTTCCGGAGCACCGGGACCCGGATCGGATTATGGTATTCACCCGGATGAAATGACGCTGGGGGAATTACTTAAACAAAAAAACTATGCAACAGCTATTTACGGTAAATGGCACTTAGGTGATACACATCCTTTTATGCCGTTACAAAATGGTTTTGATGAATATTATGGCCTGCCCTACTCTAACGATATGTGGCCTTTCCACCCCCAACAGGGAGAGATCTTTAACTTCCCGGATCTCCCTACCTATGAGGGAAATGATATTATCGGTTACAATACCGACCAATCCTGTTTTACGACCGATTACACCCTACGTACAGTTGAGTTTATAAAGAAGAATAAAAAGAAACCTTTCTTTATCTACCTGGCACATTCCATGCCTCATGTTCCGCTGGCCGTATCTGATAAGTTTAAGGGGAAAAGCGAACAGGGATTATTTGGGGATGTGATGATGGAGCTTGACTGGAGTGTTGGCGAGATATTGAAAGCACTCCGTGAGAACGGGCTGGAAGAGAATACACTCGTAATCCTCACTTCGGACAATGGGCCATGGGCCAATTACGGGAATCATGCCGGATCGGCAGGAGGATTGCGCGAAGCGAAAGCCACTACTTTCGACGGCGGAAACCGCATTCCCTGTATTATGTACTGGAAAGGCCGGATCACAGCGGGTAGTACCTGTAATAAACTCGCTTCCCATATCGACCTGTTCCCTACATTTGCAGAGTTGTCCGGAGCCACTCTTCCTGAACGTAAAATAGATGGTGTAAGTCTGGTTCCACTGCTGAAAGGAGACAAAACAGCAAATCCCCGTGAATCATTTGTCTATTATTTCAACAAAAATGATCTGGAAGCTGTAACCGACGGCAATTATAAACTGGTATTTCCCCATCGCTATGTGACATACGGTGCATATGCTCCCGGAAACGACGGCATGCCGGGTAAACTGACCAACGTGGATATTACAAAATGTGAACTATACGATTTGCGACGCGATCCGGGAGAAAGATACGATATATTATCCCAACATCCGGAAGTTGCTGTAAAACTAATGAAAATAGCGGATCAAATGAGGGAAGAGCTGGGCGATAACCTGACTCGCAAAAAAGGTTCCGAGCAACGACCACCAGGATTAACCAAAGATTTTCAATAACAAAAATAAATTCATATTTCATTAACTTAAGTCAAAATGAACAAAACAATTAACCGGGTATGCCTCTTACTGACCCGCCCGGTACTATCTATTTTTGAGTAAAATATATTTCTTGCAAAAATAGGCATAAAGAGATCAATGATAATTTATTATATTTGTATTGAATAAATCTTTTAACCGTTATCATATGATCTCTACATCTACTTTGGAATTACTCCCCGGTAAACAAACGTTACAGAAACTTTGTAAGTCTATCTCTTTACTGGATGCTATTTTTTCTCCGGAATGGGAATACAGGTATTATTCTTATAACCGGAAATGGTCGGATAAGGAAGAGGTTTTTGAAATGAAAAACGGTAGTGGCGATCAGATGTTAATCCTATTCCGGGAAGAGGGATGTGTAATTAATGGATTTACCATCGGGGGCAAAGTACAACAAAAAGAGATTTTAACCCACTCTTTACCCGGGTATTTCAATGATTTTATTTTTGGAGAACCCGTTAATACGATAGGCACTACATTTTGTATATGGTCTACCGGTTCCGGTGAATGGCAAACCGGTGCAGATACGTCTTCCGATGATCTTTCCGGTACCTTACTTTCTATTTTTGACGGGAAACCGGCAATCTACTGCCAATGGGCAAACGATTACTATTTTGAAGGCGACTATCCGGACGGCGAAATTGATCTGAAAACCGTAAGCCAACTATATGAAGGTACAACTTTGACAAAAGAAATGGTATTAACCCTGAATACTGATTTTGAAGATTGTGTTCAATTGGAAGAAGATATAGAAAATATTGGGTACCCTTTTAATTTCGAAACCCCTAAACAAGATACAAAACAGAGCATTCGTAAAAAAAGACTTCAGGATTATAATAGAAAATCGTGGTGGTAACAGTCTACAGTCAGATGCGTTCCAGCACTTTTTCTATCAGCCCGGTTATAGAACCTTTATAATCGGTATTCATATTCTTAGCTACACGCCCGGCTATAATACAACACACTGTCATGGCACGGTGGCCCATCATAGCAGCCAGGCCGGCAAGCGAAGAACTTTCCATTTCAAAATTGGTAATCTGTTCGCCGTTATAACTAAACGCTTCTATTTTACTGTTTAAAAGCGGGTCGGCCAAAGCCAGGCGGACTTCGCGGCCCTGCGGCCCATAGAAGCCATTACAGGCTATGGTTACGCCACGTACAATATCCGCACCACAAATACGGTTTAGGAGGGTTTCGTCCGAAGAAACGACATAAGGCAGCAGCCGGTCAATCTTCCAGTCAAGTTGCCGGATCAGTTCCTCTTCAAATTTCAGTTCACGTATCCGTTCATTGTCCTTATAAAAATAGATTACGCCGTCAAAACCGACCGACTTTGTTGCGGCGACATAGGTTCCTACCGGAACAAACGGCTGTAATCCTCCGGAAGTACCAATGCGTACCAGCGACAGCTGTGTAAAAGTTTCCTTTACGGTACGGGTCGCCAGATCAATATTTACCAGTGCATCCAGTTCCGTCAGCACTATATCAATATTGTCCGTACCAATACCATGCGAAACAACAGTTATCCTTTTCCCCTGATAACTTCCGGTAATTGTATGAAATTCCCGGCTGGAGATATCACACTCTATCGAATCAAAATAAGAGGCCACGGTATCTACCCGGGCAGGATCTCCCACCAGTATTACTTTCCCGGCCAGTTGTTCCGGCCTGATATGCAAATGAAAAACACTTCCATCCGCATTAATAATCAACTCTGATTCCGGTATAATCCGCATAGTAACCACTACTTATAAATTGCTTTAATAACTAACGAAATAGAACGCAGATTTCGCAGATAACACGGATTTACGCAGAGAACTATTTTTAAATAAAAATCTGCGTAAATCTGTTTAATCTGTGAAATCTGCGTTCTCTATACTTTCAAAAAAATAACTGCTGTTAATCGTTCAGGGGTTTCGAGGGGCGATTGGTTGGTTTAGCGATTGTTTCACGCATGGAAGTATCGGCTTCTATGTTTTTCATTTTATAATAGTCCATCACTCCCATATTTCCGGAACGGAATGCATCTGCCATTGCTTTGGGTACTTCGGCTTCGGCTTCGATTACTTTAGCCCTTGCTTCCTGTGCTTTTGCTTTCATTTCCTGTTCCAAAGCTACCGCCATCGCTCTACGCTCTTCGGCTTTTGCCTGTGCGATATTTTTGTCGGCCTGTGCCTGGTCCATCTGCAGGTAAGCACCGATATTTTTACCTATATCAATGTCCGCGATATCAATAGACAAGATTTCAAAAGCCGTACCGGCATCCAGCCCTTTCCGTAACACCAGCTTCGAAATTGAATCTGGGTTTTCAAGCACTGTTTTATGATTTTCCGACGAACCGATAGAAGATACAATACCTTCACCTACACGGGCAAGGATCGTTTCTTCACCGGCACCCCCTACTAACTGTTTAATATTAGCACGTACCGTTACACGGGCTTTTGCAATTAACTGGATACCATCTTTCGCAACCGCTGTTACCGGTGGTGTATCAATTACTTTGGGGTTTACCGACATCTGAACCGCTTCAAAGACATCACGTCCGGCCAGGTCTATCGCTGTAGCCATCTGGAAAGAGAGCTCTATATTGGCTTTCGATGCCGAAACCAGCGCATGCACAACACGCTCTACATGGCCTCCGGCCAGATAGTGGGCTTCCAGTTCGTCACGGGTAAGCGATTTCAAACCTGCTTTATGAGCCTCAATCATCGCGCTGGTAATGGCTCCGGGTGGAACTTTACGGATACGCATGAGGAATAACTGGAGCAAAGAGATATTAACTCCTGAAACTTTCGCAGAAATCCATAATAAAAAAGGAACATAATGAAAGAAGATGATCAGAAGAACGATCACCCCTGCAATTATTCCTAATGAAACATACATTGACTCCATATAAAAAATTATTTAATTGATAGTATTATCTTCTTTTACTTTTACCAGTACGTTGTAACCGTCTACCCGTATTACTACTACCGGTGTTTCTTCGTCTATCAGTTCTCCTACTGCTTTGGCCTCCACCACTACATCTTTGATGCGGGCTTTTCCGATCGGAGCCAGGCGGGATAATGTGACACCTTCGTCGCCCGGTTCAATACCCAATTCCCGGGTAGATGTAAGCTTCGAATCCACATCCGTTTTCAGGGATACCCTGTGAAACGAATCTTTACGCATCAGCCAGAGAAAAGCGAGCAGAAAAACAATTATAGAAGAGATAAGCGTAATATTTCCTATAAAAGAACCCCCTTCCATATACGCATAGGCTAATCCGCCTACGGCAAAAATAGCACCTCCGATACCGGCAACGGCAATACCCGGCAGCAGAAATATCTCCAGCAAAATAAGGAATATCGCCAGAAGCATCAGAAAAGCTATGATTGATATGGTAAAAAGCATAAGCTAAAAGGGTTTTAATTTAATGATTTAATCTTAAGTAATTGATCTCCGCGTTGCGGGCTTTCTTTTCCCACGGTTGTGGCTGGTCGTACAAAGAGTAAAGTTTCTCTTCCAGATTCAGGATAGAGGCAGCCAGTCCTTCCCTTTGCCTTGCATTTGTAGCCTGGTAAGATTCACGCAAAACCATCAATTGTTCATTTATATCTTTCATCTGACGGTTCAGTTCCACAACTTTCTCATAGAATCCTTTCGCTTCGGGACTCTGGAACTCTTCCAACCTGTAGTAAACAATACTGTTGTTAACCACAAACTCAAATTCCTTCTCTATTTCCGGCTCACCGGCTATTTCTTTATAAGCCAGTTCTATCAGTTCTGAATAATCGGCTTCCGGCTTCCAGGTAAACTCTATGGATGAAAGGGAAGCACGTATCCGTTTGGATGCGATCTCTTCGCCTTCTATCCGGCTGCGGTTCTCATTTGGTATAAACAGATATACGCACACTTTGTCTTCCGGCTGGAAACGGTCGGAAACAAACCAACCCAGCCCCTTCAACTCATCAAAAACCATCAGATAGTCGTTATAGATAGAGTTATAAGGCATTCCTAACTGCTCAGGGGTAAGATAGGTTTCGGAGTTCATATTGTAACGCGTTACAAAAAGATCATACCCGCCGATAGATTCGTTTACAGAAGAATAATAAATCGTTACCCCATCCGACAGAACGAAAGGATAATTTGTATCTTTACCACTGTTGATATTAGCCGGCAATTCTTTCTGGTCTCCCCATTTATCCAGCAACCGGGACTGGCGGTAAATAGAATAGGTACCGTTTTCATCAGGTTGCGCATAATATATATTATCGCCTTTCTGATTCATATACACAGTGGAGAATACATCTCCATAGGCTTCAAAAAAGTCATTAAACAGGGTAACTGAACCGCTCTCTTCGCTCAGTTTATAAACCGACAGAAACGCATCTTTATCTACCACCACGCTATCTATCACTTGTACATCCTCTACCCTATCCAACATACGTTGCGCCTTTTCGGCCACAGCCAGCCACTCTTCAAACCGGCTCACATCCTGTTTCTTCTTGGCAAGCAGGTTGATATATTTCCGGAAATTATCGGCTGATTCCTCAAAACGGTATAGTTTGATATACAACTCTCCCAAATACCGGAAAGCCTCCTGCACATTACGTTTGGCTGCATTTACCAGATAAGGTTCCGCGGCGGCATATTCTCCCGTTTCATAACAACATACACCGTACCAATGGTTGTAAGACGCATTGGAAGGAGTTCGCTTTACCAGTTTCTCGAAGGCAGGTTTGGCCTCCTCGTATTTTCCTTCATTATAAAGCTTTTTAGCCTGGTCAAGGCTCTGCGCCTGCAGGGAATTTGTTATTAAAATAATACCGGTTATATAAATCAGTCTACGCAGCAACTGTTTCATTGTTTTCCAAATTAAATGAATCCAGTTTCAAAGTTAATATTTTTTTAACAGAAACCCTAATCCGGCCCTGTTATATATTCTTTAATTTTGTACTCCTTATAATAACTCTAAAAACATACTCATTTGGAACCGGAAGAACGCCTTTTGTGGAAAGTTGAAAAGAAAGTCAAAAAAGCAATTTTTGATTATGAGCTGATTAAAGACGGAGACCGTATCCTGATTGGGTTATCCGGTGGTAAAGATTCCCTTGCACTGGTAGAGCTATTAGGCCGCCGTTCAAAGGTATTCCAGCCCCGTTTCAGCCTGGTGGTAGTCCACGTGGTTATGAGTAATATTCCTTACCGGTCAGACCTGGAATACCTGAAAAGTTTCGCAGACCGTTACGATATACCTTTTGTTGTGCATGAAACATCCTTCGACGCAACGACCGATACCCGCAAATCTCCCTGTTTCCTCTGTTCGTGGACACGCCGGAAAGCGATGTTTGATATCGCAAAGCAATACAACTGCAACAAAATAGCGTTAGGGCATCATCAGGACGATCTTTTGCAGACCCTGCTTATGAACCTGATTCATCAGGGCGCATTCGGCACAATGCCTCCCAGATTACAAATGAATAAATTTGAAATGGAGATTATCCGCCCCCTCTGTTTAGTAGAAGAAAAAGACCTCATAGAGCTTGCCCGGTGCCGGGAATACAGGAAACAGATTAAAAACTGCCCCTATGAAAGCGGCTCCAGCCGTTCCGAAATGAAAAAAATCATCTCTCTCATGGAAGAGATCAACCCCCAGGCCCGCTACAGCCTATGGGGCAGCATGACCAATATCCAGGAAGAGTATTTGCCAGGTAAAAAGAAATAGCAGGGTAATTTAATTAGTATCTACTAATTTCTTTATTTTAAACAATACAAGTACTTTATTATCTTCTTCGTCTAATTGATCAATCATATTAGTAAAGTTTTCAGATAAAGGAATATTTTGCGTCTCTTTATATTTCCTAAAATCATGTAATCTTTCCGGAGAAACCATACCAATAAAGTATTCATCCGTATTAAATATGGTAGATAAATCATCTACAATAAATTCGTTATCGAAGATCATTTCTTTAAAACCCATTAAGTTCTCACTCTCTTTATCATATAAGTAATAATATTTCTTTTTCTCATCATTTATTACAAAATAGAAATGAGAGTTGGTTTCTGCCATATAGGAATCTAAGCTGGTATGAGAATACCAATCCTTATCAAAACCTTTCATTGATTTGTAGCGACTTATTTTGCTTATATCAAAGGGATTGAAATTATCACAAATAATTTCGTACTTATGCAACAATACGGTATCTGTTACATCATAGATACTATTCAGATATTGAGGATGATAGGTGTAATTATTCTGATTTTCAAAAAAACGAGACCACATAATTGATAAATTTAGATTACCATCGTATTCATATCCGAATTTAGTGATTACACCGGTAGAATCCATATATATTAACCGGTATTTGTCATACTCACCCAAATGAAAGTTCGCATCCGATTGACTGGTTACAGCAACAAGATTACCTGAAGATAAAACCTCGAATTTTCCTGAAAAACGAAATGGAACATTTATATATTTTACGTAGTCTCCCTCTAAGGTATAATACATCATTTTTCTCTTGCCATTATCATATATAATCAAATAATCATTCTGTTTGTCAATACACATGCCCAATAATATTCCATACTCTTCAGGGCCCCCTCCCTTTGTCCCGATTTTTTTATAAATCGTCCCTGCATGTCATAAATAAGAACGCTTTCCGCAGAAAAGATATCTAAAATATAAATATAGTTATTATGAAAAATAACATTAAAATAATATCCTATAAAAGAATCATTTGTAGTCTCTAACGGAATATAAATAAACTCTTCTATCAATTCGGAAGTGAAGATTTTATCCAAAGGTTTATTTACCACGATCTTTTTAGTAAGACTTGAATCTACTTTTACAATTGGGATATGATTTGAATTTAATTCTGAAGGTACTGCAAAATTAGAAAATGGTTTTCTGATTTGTTCACAAGGGAAAAAAAGGAAGACAGCAGCAAAGAATGCCATAGGGTAAAAAAGCTTAGTCTCTTTTAATTTGATAAATATTTGCAAGTTCATCTAAATTATTTTTACGATTAGGTTAGTCTAAATAGTAAGAAAAGTCGTTACCAATTATATCCAAAAGTATTCTATATTATTTAGAACATAAGACTATATTTAAAATTTAACAAAATCAAACAGTCTCTTATTCTTGCTTATTTAAAGGAAGAAATAGGATTAACTATCTAATCAAATGTTATTTATGAAAAGATTTGCAAAACCAAAAGAAACGAACAAAAATCCCATAACTAGCTTTTATTAACCCAAATTAGTAATTAACTTACGTAAAGTAAAGAGTATAAAATTAATAATAAAGTTCTGGCAGATTGATTTTTTTACTTTTAGCATTTTGTTATTCTGACAATCTGTTATTTAAACTCTGGGAGAAATAAATATTCCGGGGCTAAATAAGGTGTGGCAATAAATAAACGATTCTCGAGAAGTTCGTTTTTTTCAGATTGTCAGTATAGTATTAGGGGATGTAACAAAATGAAATACAGTTTTAAAAAAAGCATATAGCCCACCTTGATGTGTGTGTTACCGGAAAGGTATAAATGGTCTCTTTCTGATAATCCGGGATGTGCTGTCAGGGAAGAGCATCTGGTGTTCAAATCCGGTAAAAAAGGAGGTAAATCGGATTGTTCGGGTGTTTTTTTTAAAAGCACCGGCCCTTTTCACCTAAAGCATTGATGCTTTCAGGACAAAGCACCGGTTCTATTTATTCAAAATTCACTTTTTTTGATGGCAGAATAATGCATGTTGGATGGGTTAAACAGGTATATTTCTGTTTATGTGGATAGGTTGGTTTTCCGGTTTGTCTGGTTTGAGGATCTGGTCTGTTAGGAAAAACCGGCATATCAAAGCAAAAAGTCAGAGATAAGACTAAATAGGTAACAAAAAACATTCCAGCTTCAGTCAACATAACAAGGACATTTCTGTTGTCAACTTAAGAAAAAACGTGTTTAATATAATTCTATTTGCTTGCGCGAATCTCCGAATTTAAAATTGGCCTTATTCCTTACCGCCTGTTAATTAAGGCACAGATTTAAATCTGCGCCAGCAAAAGGTCGGTAAAAGAACAAATACGCTTAAGTTGGTGAGGACGTTATGCCAAACGAGGAGCTATAAAACTATTAAAACTTTTAACAATGACCCTGCAAAGGGTCAAATGTGCATAACCGCGGGTGAAACCCGTGGCAGAGAAACCGCCCGTCCAGTTTCAACCCCGATAGTGGGTTGAACCCTATCATTCAACACCTTTCGGTGTTGCAGAGTGTGAGTGGATCACTTCTGCCCCGGTCGCTACGCTTCACCGGGGGTTATTGGCTAAGGCCGATCTACGATTCACATTCAATCCCTTCGGGATTACAATTCGTAAGTTCATTTCTTTTTTATCTGAGTTTTTCACAGTCTCTTGAGAGGGGTTAGGGGTGTGTTTATTTGTGTAACTATTCATCTAAAAATAACCTTTTTCTGGTTTTACAGAAAATAGTTAGGGTTATAACACACCCCGGCCCCTCTCAAGAGGGGAGATTAACAACCTTTTTTCAACATGTTAAATTTTCAACCACCACTAATTTGTAATCACAAGTCCTGCTAGGACTTCGTATGGAACATATTAAAAATCAATCGTTGAGTTTTGTTTCCAGGTAATTGAAAATGGCTTGTTTGTCGTTGGGGTGGAACCATTGGATGGTTTTGTCGCGTTTAAACCAGGTCATTTGTTTGCGGGCGTATACACGGCTGTTTCGTTTTATTTTTTCTATGGCAAAATCGAGTGTCCAGTTGCCGTTCAGGTATTCAAATAGTTCTTTGTAGCCTACTGTGTTGAGCGAATTCAGGTGGCGGTATGGATATACACGCCGCGCCTCTTCCAGCATACCTTCTTCCATCATCTGGTCTACCCGTCTATTGATGCGGTCACACAATTCTTCCCGGTCACGGGTTAGCCCTACCTGAATGATACGGAAAAGACGCTCTTTTTTTGTATGCGTCCGGAAGAATGAATAAGGTTTACCTGTCTGGCGGCATACTTCTACCGCATGAATAACCCGTTTGTAGTTACTGCGGTCTACCTCTTCATAGTGTACCGGGTCAGCCAGTCTTAGTTCTTCCAGAATCGGTTCCAATCCTTTTTCCTCATACTCACGATAAATTGTGTCGCGGATAGGCTGTTCGATAGTCGGTATATCGTCAATTCCTTTGACCACCGCATCTATATACATCATAGAACCGCCTGTCATTACTACAACCGGATAAACAGGAAAAAGGGTTTCCTGTAGGAGGGATAAAACATCTGTTTCGAATTGACTGGCACTGTAATAATCGGTCAGTTCAAGGGTTCCTACCATGAAATGAGGAACCCGGGCCAATTGTTCCCGGGTTGGAGCAGCGGTTCCAACCGGAATATCTTTATACAATTGGCGCGAATCGGCAGAAATGATAGGAGCCTGGTATTTTTCAGCGATCTCTAAACTCAATTCCGTTTTACCTACCCCTGTCGGCCCCGGTAATATAATCAGTGTCGGGATCAATAGTTTTCGTCGAAAGAAGGATCTATCACATCATTTAACCCTTCAAAACCGTCTTTATCCAGTTCGTCCGGATCATATTCGGAATCCCCGTAAAAATCTTCTCCCAGCAAATCATTGGCAGTGATCTTTGCATCCAGTTCGTCAAAGGCTACTGTCTGTGGAGGAGGCACACCCTGTGACTTACTGCAAACGGCGGCATCCATATCCTGTCCGGGTATAATTTCCCGCAGTTCCATAAAGAAAGAACGCTCTGTCATGTAATCAAAAACAAATAGCAATTTCTGCTCTTCATCTTCCAGCAGTTCTTCCAGCCGGGTATCTTCCATGATATAGGTATCCTCTTCGGAGGATCTGTCCATATCTACGAGCGTAATTTCTGTACGCTTACTCCAGTCGTCATCACAAATAAAAAAGGAGGTCATCTGGTCGCCGGCATATCCCACCGACTCCAGGATCGCATTTTGCAGGTCTAAGAAGGTAGCCTCTGCATCTATTTTAATTTCACGCAGAAAATCGTCTACTTCATCGGATATGATCAGAAATCTGAATACCATACGTTTTTAGTTTTTTAGTTTGGTCAAAAATAATAAAACAATTGCAGATAACAAATAAATAAAGTAGTTATCGTTCGCGTTGCTCACTAGTAGTTATCACTCACTTCGTTCGTTAGTAGTCACCAGTCGCTACGCTCCTTAGGAGTCATC
>JAJQAZ010000119.1 GCA_021203545.1 Tannerellaceae bacterium
TTCTTATTGTCTGCTTATTGTTAAGCTTAACTTCTGTTTATCAATCCTGTAGTAACGATGACGATTACAATAAAGACGATTTATATGGCAAATGGCAGGGTATTCGTGAAGAGGGATATTACAAAGAAAACGGGAAAGTTATGGGTGAATATGACGACGACATCAGTGGTGACAGACTTTTTATAGAGTTTGAAAAAGGAGGTACATTTGTAATCTGGGAAGGAAACAGCTCAGATGAAGGCACCTGGAGTTTAAATGGTTCTAAACTATCTCTTAACTACGATGATGAGGATGAAACAATGACTGGCAAAATAGAAACATTAACCTCCACAACGTTAGTTACTGTTTTTGAAGAATATGATGAAGACGGAGATTATTTTTATGAAAAAACAACTTTTGTAAGAGTTGATTAAAATCAGTCATCGACAACTAAATCAATAAAACATATTTCATCAGTTTAATATAGTAAGCCGGACTATTTTCCTTTCAGGAAAGTCCGGCTTCACTTTTTTATCTTTTCCTATTAAATCCTCTTACAGCAGGTCTGATGCCAGCTCTGCCAACTGACTCCGTTCGCCTTTAATCAGATTGATGTGAGCAAAGACCTCCTGCCCTTTCATCTTATCAATCATATAGGCCAACCCATTACTTTGTGCATCCAGATAAGGAGAATCAATTTGTTGTATATCTCCTGTAAAGACCATTTTAGTACCTTCCCCGGCACGTGTAATAATTGTTTTTATTTCGTGCGGAGTCAGATTCTGTGCTTCATCAACAATACAGTAAGTTTCAGATAAACTACGTCCGCGAATAAATGCCAGTGCCTCAATAGCCAGTTGATTACTCTTCTGTAATTCGTCCAGCCTCTTCACTTCATTACTGGTACCGGAAAATTGTCCTTTGATAACATTCAGATTATCAAACAAAGGTTGCATATAGGGCGCAATCTTTTGTTTTTCGTCTCCCGGCAGGAAACCAATGTCTTTATTCGCCAGCGATACAATGGGCCGGGCCAATAAAATATGTTTATATTGATCTGCCTGTTTCAGGGCCGAAGCCAGTGCCAGCAATGTTTTTCCGGTACCCGCTTTGCCGGTAATACCAATCAACTTAACTTCCGGGTCATTCAATACCTCAAAAGCGAAACTTTGTTCCGCATTACGGGGGATAATCCCATAATTATTCCCTTTTTCCACCTTCTTAATCGTATCGGTAAAGGGATTATAACGGGCTAATACAGAATTGCGTACGCTTTTTAATATAAAGCATTCATTGGGGGTTAATTTAGTTTTGATATCCAACAGATCTGCATCAATACCTTCCGGTGTGGAATATATCTTATCTATCAAATCAGCATCAATATTTTCATATGTTTCGTGTGCCTGTTGGAAAATATTTATATCCACTACTTTATCAGTAATATAATCCTCCACTAAAATGCCCAGCGACCTCGCCTTCATACGCAGATTAATATCCTTGGTTACCAGGATAGTCTTCATTTTAGGCATCTGTTCAGATACATATAAAGCACAGGATAAAATCAGATTATCAGCCGTTCTTTCGGTAAACGATTTCGATACAGTTCCATGATATTTCTCTCCTGTAACAATTCGCAACATTCCTCTTCCCGGACCGAGTGTAGAACCTTTCAGGAACAGATCGTTCGTAGTAAGCAAATCCAGTTCCCGTACAAATTCCCGCGCATTATAATTGATCTGGTCGCTTCCCCGCTTGAATTTATCCAGTTCTTCCAATACCACAATCGGGATATACACATCATTCTCCTGAAAATTCTCCAAACACTTATAATCGTGCAATATTACATTGGTATCCAGCACGAAATTCTTCTTTGCTCCCATAACAATTCATTTTAGGGTTATACAATCACATCTACAATATAAGGAAAAAATATGTATGAACCCATTTTAAGATAAAAAAGCTATCCCCATTACGGACAAAAAAAGGTTGAAACAAATATTTTTTAGTTGGAGGATACCGGTTTATTGGTGTCCTCTTAAACCAAAAAATTATTTCTTTCAAACTTGCGATATGGGCAAAGATATTATGTTGAACCATGGAGAAAACAACAGATTTCCAATGACCTATGTCCCCTTTCATTAAGCCTTACTGCACTGTAAACAGCACCGTAGTATAAGCAAAGCGTGAACTTTCGGGATTAAACAAAAATATCTTTTGACCGGGTTTTAATTTGCCTGAATTAAACAACTCTTCAATCATCAGGTAGCTCGACGCGGCTCCTACATTTCCTACATATGGCAGATTCAGGAACCATTTTTCTTCACTGAACGGACAACCCACTTTTTCCAGCTCTTTTTTAAACGGTTCCAGGAAAAAGATAGAAGATATATGAGGTAATATATAATCTATCTCTTCCGATGATACATTGTGTTTAGCCAGGCTAGCCGCTACATGTTGAGCAGACTTCGGCACAATATGTTCACCCAGATAACGGGCATCCTGTTTAATAGCAAAAATAGATTTGTTACACCAATCGGTTTCTTCCATCATCTTCCAACTTACCAACTCACGATATTCGTTCAGCTCTGCACCCTGGTACATACAAACATCCAGAATATTGGCATACGATACAGATTCCATCCATTCAATTTTCAGGCTGATTTTATCCTTGTTTGGTTGGTTACTCAACAGAAATGCACCAGCACCATCAGACAACATCCAGCGGAGAAAATCTTTCTCAAAAGCAATCATCGGATTCTATTTCAGCTCTTTTAGGTTATCATACTCCTGACGGAATTTACCCGCATGCAACAATGGCGATAACAATTCAGAACCGGTACAAACGGCATTTTGTGTTTGTCCGGATAATACCGACAGATAGCCATATTTCAAGGCAGCCGTACCTGCACAGCAAACTCCTGCGGATGTCATCACTTCAATAGAAGGCAAACCACCGATTTCGCCATGCACCATAGAACCATGCGAAGGCATCAGCTGGTCAGGACTGGATGTACCGCAACATAGCAATTCCATTTCGCCGGGTGTAAAACCTGCTTTAAATAGTTCCCGGATGGCAAGTGTAGTCAGTTGTGCATTTGTGTGGGTTACCTGTCCGGACTTGGTCATAGCATAATACCGGTTCCTGATTTGGTTACTGCGTAGAATAATGTTTTTGGTTCGTGAGGCTTTTTCCCCTATTATACCCAAATATTCTTCCATTTCATCATTACTAACAGGAGAATTAGGTAAAAAACGACTTGCAATGTTTATAAAAACACTTGTACTCATAAAAAAATAATTTAGGGTTGATATTTCAAAAAATAGAACAAGCTAATGTTTGTATCTCTCTGCTCCCCTTTTAGGAAACTGGAGGAATACGTTTTTTCGGAGTCTTTCCTATAAAAGGAGCTACAAAAATTACCATAAAAAGTATCCAGGTAGTAAAGCGTAGCAATCTAAACTTTCGGTATTTATTATTGTTTTCCGTAATATAAGTTGCCCATTTTTTGTATCTATTCAGGGCAAATTGTTCATATTCCAGAGAGGTAAATTCGCTGCCAGCTTCCGGAATAATAAAATCCCGATAGTCCGCATCCAGCGAACGAATTGCTTCGGCTCCAAGCACCTTTGCCTGATTTATATGTGTAGGATTTATACCAGCTACAGGCAAACGTTTAAAATACTGTTTATTTCCTTTAAATAACCAACCGAAAAGCGAGAAAAGACTGGCCAGATTTTTATTAACATCCCGGAAAGTAAAGCTACTACATACCGTACCACCAGCCTCTTCTATCCGGGTTTTTGCCTGATGCAGACTATTGCGCCAGGTATTCCGGGAATCTTGAACCAGAATAACTTGTTTACCTTTTACTAAAGCCTGAAAACCAGCATCGGCCAATAAGCTATTTATAGGGATCGATAAATTGACAAACCAGGGTTGAAACCCCAACACAATAATGTCATACTCCTTAGGTGGTATATCAGCGAGGAATTTGCAGGGTATCTGAAGCATTGACTCTGGGAACACTTCAAAGAAACTCCGGAAAGTAAGTGGAAATTTGAATTGATCGCAAGCCACTTTAACATATGTGAGAGAATAATCTTTCTGAAAAGATTGTGTAAGATTTTGGACAATCTCTTCTAATTATCCGGTTTGAGAATAATAGATAACAAGAACGTTTCTCATGGTTAATCACATCAATTAGAACTTGGCGTCTAATGTATGGATTTTCTACAAACCGGACAACAAAAAGAGAAAAAATATTTTTAGTTTTTTAAAATACTATAAAAGTTAAGGAACAAATCCCTTAAATTCTCTACATCTACTCCTTCCTTAAACGATTTCAAAAATCCTTCGCCGTAATACATAGATTGGAATTGTTGAGCTGTTAATTCAGGATTAACCGGCCTGATTTCTTTATTTTCAATTGCTTTATTAATTATTTTAATCCAAGTGTTTAATTCAAAACTTACAGAGTCCTGAAATGCCTTATTAAATGCCGGATAATAATGTCCAGCGTATAAGCTTAATTCCAGATAAGAACGGTCTAAGGCATTCTTATTGACAGGTATCTCTTCCCCTTCACGCAATGTATTATATAAATACTCAATTACCTGACGTGCACCTTTCAGATAAATATCAATAAATTCCCGGAGAGTAGTTTCTTCTGTTACATCAGTCATCTCTATCTTTCCGTAAAGTTGTTGCTTATTAATAACGTATTTATCAATAACATTTTTAAAAAGATCCAGTTTGTCTCTGTAATGATAAAAAATAACCCCCCGGGACAGGCCCAGATGATCTTCCATATCTTTTACACTTACTAATTCATAATGTCTGGATATAAATCTGTGAGTTAGACACATCT
>JAJQAZ010000107.1 GCA_021203545.1 Tannerellaceae bacterium
TCACTTACGATTTGTAATTTTAGCAAAAAACGAGGAGAGTTTTTACACAGCCTCTAAAGAGGGGAAATTCCGGTTACTGTGCTGTTGTATTCTGTGATGATTTCCTGTATGATCTTCTCTACCGGTTCTATTTTGCGAAATAGGCTCGCAACCTGTCCGATTTCGAGTTCACCCTCTGTCAGATCGCCTTCGAAGATACCTTTTTTAGCACGTCCTCTGCCCAGTAGTTCACGCAGTTCTTCCGGGGTGGCTCCCCGGTTTTCGGCTTCTTCTACCTGTGTGGTGAAATTGCCTTTTACCAGGCGGGTGGGAGCCAGTTTTTTAAGTAACAGGCGGGTATCCCCTTCGTGCAGGTTAAGGCAATGGTTTTTAAAATTGTCGTGGGCTGAACTTTCGGCAGATAATGCAAAACGGGTTCCGATCTGTACCCCTTCGGCTCCCAACGCGGTAACGGCAGCCATTCCGGCTCCGGTGCCAATGCCTCCGGCAGCTATCAGGGGTAGGGCAGTTGCTTTCCGTACAGCTGGTATCAGACATAAGGTGGTTGTTTCTTCCCGCCCGTTATGCCCGCCTGCTTCGAAGCCTTCTGCTACAATGTTATCTACTCCGGCTTCTTCACATTTCATGGCAAAGCGCGAACTGCTTACTACATGGGCAACAGTAATTCCTTTTTCTTTCAGATAGCCGGTCCATGTTTTAGGGTTACCTGCCGAGGTAAATACTATTTTAACCTCCTCTTCTATAATTATTTGAATGATCGCATCCATTTCAGGATACATCAGGGGAAGGTTTACACCGAATGGCTTACCGGTAGCGGCTTTGCATTTCCGGATGTGTTCCCGTAATACTTCCGGATACATGGAGCCGGCTCCCAACAGGCCGAGCCCTCCGGAATTACTGACAGCCGAAGCCAGCCGCCAACCGCTACACCATACCATTCCTCCCTGTATGATAGGATATTGTATCCCAAATAAGCCTGTTATTCTGTTCATCATATTATCGTATATCATGTAAATGAAATGACTAATTTAAGGTAAATAATCTGTATCTTTGCAAAAGAAATCGAAAAAGTAGTTATCACTCTAAATTTTCTACTTAACTACTAAGCTACGAAGTAGCTGCTGACTACTAAGGAGCGAAGCGACTGATAACTACTTGACTACTTATAATAATAAATATGAAAAAAGTGATCTGTACTGCCGGTCTGGCAGTTTTGTTAGGAGCTTGTGGCGGTCCGGGTGGTTCCGGTACTGCCGGTGAAGAGGAAACGGGTAACCCGTTCCTGTCGGCGTATAACACTCCTTTTGGTGTACCTCCGTTCGAACGGATTGAGCTGGACCATTATATGTCTGCTTTTAAACAGGGAATTGAAGAACAGGCACGGGAAATAGAGACCATAGTGAATAATCCGGCAGAAGCTGATTTTGAGAATACAATCGTTGCACTCGACCAGAGTGGCGAATTGCTGCGCCGGGTAAGTTCTGTGTTTTACGGGCAGAATAGTGCCAATACCAGTGATGAAATGCAGGCAATCAGCCGTGAATTATCTCCGCTGTTATCTAAACACCGGGATGATATCAGCCTGAATAAAGAATTGTTTGAACGGGTAAAAGTTGTATATCAGGGTCGGGCCGCGTTTAATCTGGATAAAGAACAATTGAAGCTGCTCGAAGAGACTTACCGTGGTTTTGTTAGGGGTGGTGCTAATCTGGATGAAGAGGGGCAGGCTGTGTTGCGACAGTTAAACAGCGATATTGCGATGTTGCAGCTTACATTCGGGCAAAATATGCTGAAAGAGACCAATGATTTCCAGTTGGTTATTGATAACGAAGAGGATTTGTCCGGTTTACCGGAATCGTTGATTGCAGCGGCAGCTGAGAAGGCTAAAGATGCCGGGTTGTTGGATAAGTGGGTATTTACTTTACATAATTCAAGTGTAATGCCTTTCCTGCAATATGCAGATAACCGGGAGTTGAGGGAACAGATTTTTAAAGGATATATCAACCGCGGAAATAACAATAATGATGCGGATAATAAAGAGGTAGTCCGTGAACTGGTTGCCAAACGGCTGGAAAAAGCAAAACTAATGGGGTATGACGATTATGCTTCGTTTGTATTGGAAGACCGTATGGCTAAAAAGCCGGAGAAGGTTTATGCCCTGCTGGATGAATTGTGGACACCGGCGCTTGCAAGAACGAAAGATGAGTTGGCTGATATCCAGGCAGAGATACGTAAGGAGGGTAAAAACTTTACAGCAGAAGGTTGGGACTGGCGTTATTATTTTGAGAAAGCTAAGAAAGCTAAGTTTGATCTGGACGAAAATGAGGTACGTCCTTACCTGAAACTTGAAAATGTATATGAAGGTGCTTTCTATGTAGCTATGAAGCTGTATGGTATTACTTTTATACCGGTCCGGGATATTCCGTTGCCACATCCTGATGCGGTAGCTTTTGAATGCCGGGATAAAGACGGTACTTCGCTGGGTGTTTTGTATATAGACTTTTTCCCACGCGAAAGTAAACGGGGTGGTGCATGGTGCGGACAATACCGCGGACAAACCTATGAGAATGGTAAACGGGTAGGCCCGGTTGTTATAATTGTTTGTAATTTTACGCCTCCGGCTCCGGGACAACCGGCTCTGTTGAGTGCAGACGAGGCTGAAACCCTGTTCCATGAATTCGGACATGCGTTGCATAACCTGTTCCGTGATGTGAATTATTATGGTATTAGTGGTGTGCCGCGCGACTTTGTGGAGTTGCCTTCGCAGATTATGGAGCACTGGGTGTTTGAACCGGAAGTGTTGAAAATATACGCGAAGCATTATGAAACAAATGAGGTGATGCCTGCGGAACTGATTGAGAAATTAGATAATAGTGGAAAATATGGCCAGGGTTTTGCTACTACGGAATATCTGGCAGCTTCTTATCTGGATATGGATTTCCATGTATTAAAAACTGTTCCGGCTAACATGAATGTGATGGATTTTGAAGCCCGTACATTGAATAAACGCGGGTTGCTGAAACAGATTCCGCCCCGTTACCGGAGTACTTATTTTAACCATACCATGGGTGGTGGCTACACCGCAGGTTATTATAGTTATATCTGGGCAGAAGTGCTGGATTCGGATGCGTATGAAGCTTTTGTGGAAACAGGCGATATTTATAATAAAGAGTTGGCTGATAAATTCCGTAAGTATATTCTTGCTCCCGGTGGTATAGATGATGCGATGGATATGTATGTAAATTTCCGTGGTAAAGAACCGGGTACGGAGCCGTTGTTAAAAAACCGCGGGTTAAAATAAAATACAATTTAACTATTTATAAAAGGCATGGTCTGGCAAGGGCTGTGCCTTTTATTTTTTATATTTCTTTAAAAAAATGGAAAATATATGCAGCATTTCCAAAATACTTCACATCTTTGTATTTAGTTATTCTTAAAAACAGAATATAAAATGTCGCTTAAAACTAACAAATAGCAATTATTGAATTAAAAATTTACAATTATAAAGAAGTATGGATTTTATTTATTAGCATTTGTGTGTTCTCTTAATTTTTTTCGCTGCCTGTAGTGATGATGATGGTGACGATAACAATAACGGACCGGATCCCGAATGGTCTGATTATGTCGCAACGTTCAGTACGGATAATGTTCTTACCTTAAATGGTACTCTGAATAAAGATAAAGATGTACAGGTTGTTCTGGCTAAAGGAACAGACGATAAAGCAAAACTGACCCTTAAAAACATTGTGATTGAGTCGGCTACTGTGGAAATTAACAATGTTGAAATGAAAGAAGAGACAAACGGTACGTATACATTTACAGCCAATCAACCTATTGCCGAAAGCGTAATTACAGTATCCGGTATATTGACTCCCGGAGAAGTAACCAAAGCCACCGGTCCAACTCCTGTTGCTTTGGAGTTAACAGTGACGCGAAAGATTACTTCTGATTTGGTAGGAGAATGGAAATTGGATATGAATGGACCTTTTACTTTGACACCTAATTTGAAGGAAGATGCTGGACAGCAGAGTGCAGGTATGTGGACTATAATGCAAGGAATGATTAATGATCTTGTAAATGAAGCCCTAAAAGCTAAGGTTAAGGATGTAAAGATCAATTTCCAGACAAATGGAACCTTTAATTTCTCCTGGTTACCTGTAGGTGAAAATGATTATAAAACTATAGCAGATATAGATAATCCGATGATTGGAGCAGCGTTAAGTGCAACAAATTTCGAATACTATACAAACGATAAAGATGGAGTTGTATATATAGGAGATCAGTCTTTGCGGGGTTTAATAGAATTAAGTAATGATATGGATGGGTTACTTGAAATGTATCCAGAAATTGCAAATTATGGGTCAATTATTAAATTAGCAGCAAATTTCTTTGAAGTACAAGGAAAATATGGAATTATACCATTGGATGTAGCAAATAGTGAAAATGGGGGTAAAGCGTTTTCACTGACTTTACCGGCAGCAGCTTTGGACGATGATCTATTGGGTATGTTATTTCCATTGCTATCTCAGTTTCCACAGTTTTCTTTGGAACAATTAGAGGATTTAATTAAAGCACTTGACTCTTTAACCGTGCAGTTGAATTTCAAATAAGTAAACAGATAGTTATATTATATAGATTATTTAAGGTCGGTTCCATGTATGGGATCGGCCTTTTTTATGTGTAAAAGGCTGAGTAAAAAATTCCCTTAACCAATGTATATAAGGCCTTTGGCAGATCATTTGCGTTTTTTCGTCAGCCCTGATCTTATTTTATGCTTTACTGTTGAAAAAAGAAGAAAGGGATTCCTGATACTTTTTTTGAAAACTGATTCGTTCTATAATTATGGAACGAATCAACTATAATTATAATCGGT